>CAZLIB010000151.1:0-3342 GCA_964559465.1 uncultured Lachnospiraceae bacterium | reverse complement strand
AAATGTATAAAAAACGCAGAGTGACACCCGAAAAATGCCAATCTGCGTTTTAAATGCCTGCGCTTCAGGCGTTTTTCAATGTTCGTTTTTAATATTATAGCACATAAGGAAATATCTGTCAATAGCCGTTATTGCGTTCTCATCCTTGCGATTTTCTCCGCGCTTGGAGTGACAAATGCAGTCCAATTAGTGTGGTATATAACAAGACCCGCATTTGCGCCTTGTATCTTTTTTACGTTCTTAACAAAGCTCTTTTGTTTTTATTCAATTATTCGGTGTAAGCTTCTTCTGTTTCGGGCAGCTTCGTTTTAATTATTGGAGTAAAATCTCCAATCTTTCTTACCTTTAATTTACCGCAATCTCTGCAGCTCCAATATGTTGCGGAATATTCCTCCCACATATGCAAAAGCTCATCGGTTTCATGTCCGCAGCGAATGCATTCACCCACGTGAAAGGTATCGTCAACTGAGGTATAAGAATACACGTGTTCATCGTGATATCTTACATTCACCACTATACTACCGCTATGACTATCATCGCTATATTCACTTCTGAGATAATATCTTCCATAGGGTAATTCAACAGTAAACGTGTATATATTTATATATTCATCATAGTTCAACGTGCAATATTGTTGCATATGCTCATCGTACAAAATAATATCCATTGCACTATCTGATCTAACCGTAAACTCATAGTAACCTCTTTGAGTTGTATTAAGTTCATACATTGAATATGTATTTTGTATTCCGTTATCTGAAGAAACACTCTTTGCCAACAAAAGATCCTCCATTTCGCTATTCAACTGATGCGCGCTCTCTACTCTGGGGCGGTAGAATTTGACCCTGACTGCTATATTTTTCTTGCGTGACTCTTCGTTTAACTGCGAATAATTATGAGCATATATAGTATAAGGACATTCAACAAGGGAATGAATATATACACCATAACCTCCAAATTTGGATTGAACCATAATTGAAATATCGGGATATCCCTGATCATTGATTTCATCGTCTATTGTGACATCATTAATAATTCCCGAATGAATATTATCTCCGTATACATTATAATAGCAAATAATATCACCGGAACGAGGGTCGCCGCTTACTTCTACATACGATTGATCTTGCTCACTATAATACATATCAGGGGAATTAATCCAATAAGGATTTTCTGTAGACTGGCTATACCATGCATAAGAATGGCAATTATAGTTTGGATTAGCAGAGTGCACTTGAATCGCATTTGGATACCATCCTTGTATTTCGGCATCAGCATCTGCAATGTCTTCATTAGATACCGATATATTTTGCTGCCAAGCAGAAACATCAGATCCATTGGGTGTCTTTACATAAGTATAACTGCTTCTTGTTGATAATATAGACGCATCGTTTGATGGAGTGTATGTAGCACTAGTGTCAAAAATTCCCGTATGTGATGATGTGTTATGAGTATATTCATCCAATGCATAAGCGGAAATTTGCAGACACGGTGTCATTAGCAAACATAAAATCACTATTAATAATCTACTATACTTTTTCATGATTCTACCTCTCTAATCCTGATTCTGTTACGATGGTTTTACTGACGTATTTGTGGTCATCAGTCTGTATATAGACATATCCATTGATATGTGAAACTGTCATCAATTCGTCATCATTAAATTCAATGGTATATATATGGCCGTAATTTTCGTAAGGTATACTTGCCTCATCATTAATTACAAATTCAATGGATGATTTTACTGATAACCACAGTCCTATTATATCTTTATGATCAAGGAAAACCTTGTTATATGAAACAAATGATTCGGTATAGCTAACAGATCGCAAATTAAATACGCTAAAAATACTTTTCATATTAATTTTTACATCTGCGCCGTCTTGACTGTTTTCACAAGAGGTGGCAAGAATATTGTGCTTAATAAATGTTTGGTCGTCAGTATTATTATTTATACATCCACCCATCGACAACATCACCACTACACAAAGAAATAAAGCAAAAAATCTTCTAGTAAAAATAAAAATCAATCCTTTCTTGTTTGATTTTGAATATTTTATTTTATTTTTTCCTCTTCATCGGGCAATTCATTGTGAATTATTGGAAACTTATCTCCTACTTCCTTAATCTTTAATGCTCCACAATCTCTGCAGCTCCAATATGTTGCGGAATATTCCTGCCACATATATTTTTTTGTTTTAACATAATTTTTCTCCTTATTCACGTTTATCATTGCAATACTGATATATCAATTTCCATATTAATAATATGGTTAAAAAGCTCTTCTGCTCTTTTTTCGCAACTGGCAGGAGAATTGATCAAAATGCCCATTTCACCCTTCTTTAATCCAATTCCAACGTTATCTTTGAGTAATTCCCCATTAACGACCGCATCGGAGTAATAGATAATACCAACATCATATCCTTTTACGGCTTGCTCATCGACAGCGTTAAAAATAAATTGAGGGTGTTCCTTAGGGTCAATTATAGCCATTACATAACCGTCTTCAAAAAACCAAGTTATGCGTACTGTATGAATTGTTCCATCTGGATTGCAGATCATTTCTCCTTTGATATTTTTAGGCTTTACATCAAATAAATCATTTGGATTTTTTTGAAAAAGTAACTTTAATTCTTCGCTGCTTATTTCCTTAAGAACTGCTCCCGATGGATATGGTGATATTACTCCCGTTAAGCTTGGTGTACCCTTTAAATATGCGATACCGTTCAAATCGTTAAAGCTCACGTAGCTTCCTTGATAATTCAATAATCCAACAATCGCGACTGACGCAATTATTGTAAAAACACACGCCACTGCAACGATCTTGAGGTATCGCAAAGCAAAGTATTTGGCTGAAGCCTTTATTTTTTCTTCATAGCACAAATACTTTTCCAATATTGCTTCGTCAACGAAATCAGCATACTTACTCAATACCTGATCATTCATACGTAAATTCCCCCTTCTTCAAGCTTTTCTCTTAGCTCAATTTTAATTTTTTTGATCTCCTTGTTGACCGTTGATTGACTGCAGTGCAATTTTTTGGCGATCTCACCAATCGGCTTGTTAAAATAGTAGCGACTCATAAAAATATACATTTTTCTTTCGTCTATCGAATTAAGATAACGGTTGATTATTTCTCTTATTTTTTGCGAATTTTCAAGCTCACCGTTATCGTTTTCAAAAAGCACACTGCTCAAGTTATCAAACGACACCGTTTTCCATTTATGCGCGCGCTTTTGTGCATTGCTTGCCCTGAAGATGCTCATTGCCGTATTCCTTGCTATTTTTAAAGCATAAGCGCGAAAGCTTAACGGTCTGTTTGGCGGAATACTTTCCCATATT
>CAZLIB010000150.1:504-3352 GCA_964559465.1 uncultured Lachnospiraceae bacterium | reverse complement strand
AGGTTCTTGCTAAGCCCGGTTCCGTTCATCCCCACACAAAGTTCGTAGGTCACGTATACGTTCTTACTGAGAAGGAAGGCGGCCGTTCTAAGCCCTTCTTCGCAGGTTACAGACCTCAGTTCTACTTCAGAACAACAGACGTTACAGGTACAATCCAGCTTCCCGCAGGCGTTGAAATGTGCCGTCCCGGCGATAACGTAGATATGACAGTTGAGCTTATCACACCTATCGCTTGTGAAAACGGTCTTCGTTTCGCTATCCGTGAGGGCGGTAGAACAGTTGGTTCCGGCGTCGTTTCCGAAATCATCGAATAATTTTAACTAATTATTCAGAAGAATAACGATAAATGAGGGCTGCTGCATTAGTGCAGCAGCCCTTTACTCTTTTTCTTTATTAGAAAAGAAAAAGCTTGGCAAAAAGAAAATGCTTTTTATGGGGTTGCGCACCCCGTGCCCGCGCCACTTTTGAAAAAGTGGACAAAACAATCGCTCAAAATGAGCGCGAACATATATTTATAATAGTATCTTTGGGGATTGGTGAAATTCCATACCGGCAGTAAAGTCTGCGAACTCTATTGCAAAGCAATAGAGCCGAGCAAGTGAAATTCTTGCACCGACGGTAAAGTCCGGATGAGAAAAGATAAAATAGAAGGATAGGCATGGGTCTATCCATATCCCCGACCTTTTAACAAGTGTCGGATTTTTTATCTTTCCTCGCTATTTTTAGGAGGAAATAATTATGAAAGCAACAACTAATAATTCACAAAAGGTCAAAAGGTTGACCATAATCGCGCTATTTTGCGCTATGTCATTCATCGTTTCTGTCATTTTACCGATAAAAGTGATGTTTTTAACGCTTGATTTCAAGGACACTATCTCAGCTATCTGCGGAATGTTCTTTGGCCCAGTGGCAGGACTTTTCTGCGCCATCGTTGTTCCTTTTATAGAGCTTTTGTACTCTGACACAGGCGTTTACGGTTTGATTATGAATCTTTTGAGCTCGATCACCTTTGTTGGTGTTTCAACGCTCATTTACAAATACAAAAAAACTATATGGGGTGCAGTTGTGGGACTTGCAACTGCTGCCTGCGCAACTGTTGCGGTTATGCTTGTGGCAAATCTTTTTATTACACCTTATTATATGGGTGTGACCCAGGGAGCTGTTATCGAGCTTATTCCTAAGGTCATCTTTCCGTTCAATCTTGTGAAATCAATACTCAATGCAAGTATAACTATGCTTATATATAAGCCGGTTTCTAAGGTGCTTAAAAAAATGGGTGTTTCAAAGACCTTTGCAAGCGCAAGCTCCGAATGTGCATCTGTTGAAGGTACACCGGTTGCGGTTAATAAAGCGCGCTCACTTATCGTTGCTCTTGTTAGTGCGGTGATTATGATAGTGGCATTTATCGTATTGTTTATTGTGCTCGGTGGAAAGCTTGCATAATAATAGAATAATCCAATAATTATTACATAAATAAAAGTAAATTTACGGAAAGGAGCATAGAAATGGGAGAATTAATTAAAGAGTTTTTTCTTGAATTTGTTGGTGAAGAGCTTTGCGTTTTCTTCTGTTCGATGCTCCCTATAATCGAGCTTAGAGGTGCAATACCAATGGCATTTGCTTTTGGACTTCCATGGTGGCAGGCATATATAATTGCCGTGCTTGGAAATATGCTTCCTGTGCCGTTCATTCTTCTTTTGATAAATGTCATTATCAGGTGGATGGCGGCTTCAAAGGTCAAATTTTTTAACAAAATTGCTAACTTTTTGCTTGGCAAGGTAGAGAAGAACCGCGCGAAGATCGAGAAATACTCATTTTGGGGGCTTTGCCTTTTCGTTGCAATTCCACTGCCCGCAACGGGCGCATGGACGGGTTCGCTCGTTGCCGCGGTTATTGGAATGAAGCCGTGGAGGGCGTTTCTTTCAGCGCTTTTGGGTGTGATTATCGCAGGAGCAGTAGTTACACTGATAGTATACGGCGGAATAGGTTTTCTTACGTGGCTGATATAGCCGAAGATTATCCCGACGACGAGGATTTTACTGATTTTTATAAACGGATACAAAACGGAATTTATAAACAATAATTGATTATTGTTAACAAAATGTTATTGAAATGCACTCTTTTTTAGTACACAATGATGTTAAATAGGATAGTGGAAGATACAGAGTGCCGACATACTCAATAATCGGAGAATTCCTGGCTGTGTCTTAATAGACAGGACTTATTCACTTTGGTGGTAGGTCTTGTTTTTTTAAAAAAATAAATGAATTTGGAGAGACTATGAAGAGCTTAAGGTATGCGTTTCGTCTTTGCGTAATATCCGTAGGTGTGTATATTATAGGAAGGATATTTCCAAGAAAATGGATAAAATATGAGAAGTTTCCGTTTAAGGATTATAAGTCCGAACAGAAAGGATTAATATACCGAAAAATAAAGGTAGAAAAATGGAAAAAAATATATCCGGATGCGAGCTTGCTTATGCATAAAATATGCAAGAGAATACCCGAAAAAAGAGTTAGAGAGATATCTGTTTGCCAATTTAAAACACTTATTTATGAGAGCTGTGTAGCCGAAATGACGCACGCGGCAGCTATACTTCTC
Organism: uncultured Lachnospiraceae bacterium; assembly: GCA_964559465.1. Lineage (GTDB taxonomy): Bacteria > Bacillota > Clostridia > Oscillospirales > CAG-272 > RGIG4608. Next base: position 751 of record CAZLIB010000150.1, on the reverse strand, counting down.
GCACTCGTCGCAGCAATATCAAATTGGAGCGAGCCGGTTGCGGTGCTGCTTGCGTTGTACGTGATTTTAGCTGCACCCTCAATAGTAATTCAAAGATACAATCGTCCCAAGTATATAAGAGCATATAATCTTTGTGTCATAAGAGAAGCTACTAAAGTATGATGAGAGAAAAACGTATGGCAATTGTCCGCAAAACAGTTTGTTGCTGCGAACCTGATATATTCTTTTTCCCAAATAGCAGTCTGAT
>CAZLIB010000150.1:0-494 GCA_964559465.1 uncultured Lachnospiraceae bacterium | reverse complement strand
GTATTTTTATAATTCAGCGATTAAATCGAAGCAATTATATTATGGCGGGGTAATCCCGCCATAATATTATGAAATGTTGAGTTGTTTTAAATTGTTTTTTGCGTTAATCTGAAATATTTTATCAAAAGGTATTGCAATTACTGATAATATATGTTATAATAACACGGTTAAAAATTAAAAAATATATGCCAATATCATATATGACTTATCCAGAGTGGCGGAGGGACGTGCCCTATGAAACCACAGCAACCTACCTTTATTGAGGCAAGGTGCTAATTCCCGAGAGATGAGGTTATTATCAGTCCTCGCTCCGCGAGGTTTTTTTATTCTCTAAAATCGGTTAGTATTGATCTTGGCAAACGAAAGGATTTAAAAATGAAAAAGGTACTTTTTACTTCGGAGTCCGTAACAGAAGGACATCCCGACAAAATTTGTGACAAAATTTCAGACGCGGTGCTTGACGCGCTTCTTGCGCAGGACCCCTATAGCCGTGT
>CAZLIB010000149.1:0-3372 GCA_964559465.1 uncultured Lachnospiraceae bacterium | reverse complement strand
GCCGTGGCGCAAGGTGCGCACGGCACGATTTGCGCAAAGCATTGACTCGAAGCTTATTAAAAGTTTTTTGGTTACTTTTTTTCAAAAAAGTAACACATTTTTTATCGACTAGCTCCCCGTTAAATCAAAATTTTAATATAAAAAGGAGCTTTTTTCAAGCTCCTTTTGTTATTGCAATTAAGGACGAAGTCCCATGCCGCCCTCAAGTGTGAGTGTTTCACCGTTGAGGTACTTGAAGTCGGGGTTTGCAAGCTGAACGCAAACGCGTCCGATCTCAAGCTCACTGTCACCAAAGTGACCTGCGGGGGGCATTTTAACGTTTGCCTTAAATGCTTCGGGATATGCGTTCTGGAAGTTTTCAAGCTGCGCCGTCCATGCGAGAGGACAGATAACGTTTGTATTGATGCCGTCCTTTGCCCATTCTGTAGCGGCAACGCGAGAAAGACCGCGGATACCCTCTTTAGCAGCTGCGTAAGAGCACTGACCGTAGTTACCGAAAAGACCTGCACCCGATGCGAAGTTGATGATCGCGCCCTGTGTTTCCTTAAGGTAGGGGTAGCACGCCTTCATATAATAGAATGTTGCGTAAAGACCTGAATACATTGCAAGGTCGAACTGCTCTGTTGTGTGATTTTCGATCGTAACGCCTGAGGCGGATGCCTGTGCGTTGTTGATGAGAACGTCAACTCTGCCAAAGGCTTCAACTGCCTTTGCAACTACCATATTTGCAGTTGCTTCGTTGTCAGAGCCTGCAGAAATATCTGCCTGAATTGCAAGAACCTTGATACCGTAGTTCTTTTCAAGCTCTTCCTTTGCCTTTTCAAGCTTGGATACGTTTCTGCCTGTGATAACGAGGTTTGCGCCCTCTTTAGCGTAAGCGGTTGCGATGCCGTAGCCGATGGAGCCGCATCTGCCGTCAGAAAGAGTAGCAAAGCCCGCGCCTGTGATTATTGCTGTTTTTCCTGTTAAGAATCCCATTTTTTTATACTCCTTTATGTTAAAGTTTTAATTAACCTTATAGAGTATACCACACATATACTCAAAAAGTCAACATTTCCGTTAAAATTTTATCATTCTTTGTGAATTTTTTCAAAAATCAAGCGCCTGCCATCCTTCTCGCAAGCCAAAATATTCAATTCAACAAGCAATTTTTGCGTGCTCCACAGCTTTAGTCCCTTTAATTTAAGCGATTTTGAAAACTCCTCGCGTGTGAATTTTTTGTCAGGCAAAAGCGGAAGTATCGCATTTTCGATATCGCGCACATTATTTATGTATTCCCTTGAGTATATCTCGCCCGCAACGCGGTCAACGCTCGTCGCGCGTATCTTTTTCCGATTTCCGTAGCCGTCAAGCAATCTGACCTCATCAATTTCCATAAGAACAAAGCAAAACGACAAGCGCTCCTCGCCTAAAAGCTCGCGCAAATAATAAAGGTCGGATATTCCGTTTGCAAGATTCTCGTGCCGCGAGGAGAGCCTCGGGGCTTTTGTAAGCTCGCCCGATGACTCGTCAAGCCAGAAAATTCGACGATTCTTCGCAAGCGGTCGCACCACAACTATATCATATTCCGTATTTTCAAGATAAAATTGGAGCTTTTGGCGAAGCGGAGCAAGATTTCCCGTCTGAATTTCAAAAATCGTTTCGCCGTCGCACGCGTCGGCAACGAATCTGCCGATCTTTACCTCGTGCTTTGATTCATCGGGGCAAAAATGCTTTTTGAGCGCGGCGTGTAGCGAGCGTTCCTGATAAGTCGTTATCAAATTGTCGGTTTTTTGTATCGTTTCTTCCAAATCGCTCACACTCCCCTCTGTTTTTGCATATAATTTATCACAAACAAAATTTTTACACTTTTATTTTATCACATTTTGAGCAAATTATAAACAGAGGAATTAAAATTTCAACCAAAATTTTTTAAGGTCCTTTCAAAATGGAGGTAAAAACGATGAATATAAACAAAAATGAGTTAAAACAGCATCCGCTTGCGTTGAAGCTTGGAGTTTTTGCGCTTGCTCTTGTGCTTTTGCTCGGCGCGGTGCTTGGCGCTTACGGCCTTGTCATACCCAAAACGGTATCCTGCTTTGCGGATGATGAGATACCAAGCTATCTCGGTGCTGAATTTGAGGAGAAGGAAACGGGCGCACAGAGCGCCGTGGTCAATCTGTCGCACGGGCAGTACAAGCTTTTTGGCGCGATACCCGTAAGGAGTGTCACGGTCGCGCGCCTCGCCGACGTCAAGGTACACGTCGGCGGCGTTCCCTTCGGTCTTAAATTTTTGACAAAGGGTGCAAGCGTTATCGGATTTGATGACGAGTCGACAAATCCCGCATACAAGGCAGGACTTAGACTTTACGATACCATAATCAAAATAAACGGCAAGGAGATCTCGGGTGCTTCCGACCTTTCGCGCACGGTCGAGGGCGGCGGCGAGATCGAGTTGACCTATCTTCGCGCAGGCAAGGAATGTACTATAAAATTCACGCCAAAATATTCAGAAAACGAGAAAAAATACACCCTCGGTGTGTGGCTGAAGGATAGCGGTGCCGGCATTGGAACGTTAACGTTCGTGCTTCCCGACGGAACGTTCGGCGGTCTTGGACACGGTATTTGCGACAATGAGACAGGCGAGCTGACTCCAATAAGCAACGGAAGCGTGCTTGGAGTTACGCTCAACGGTGTTCTTAAGGGAAAAAGCGGCGAGCCCGGCGAGCTCAAGGGCTATTTTAACTCGTCAAAGGTCGGTTCTATCTATAAAAATACCGAGGTTGGTGTTTTCGGCGCACTCGCTGAAATACCCGAGGCGATATCGGGCAAGACCTATTCTCTTGGTCTTAAAAATGAACTCAAAGAGGGTAGTGCAACTCTCGTTTGCACACTTGATGACAACGTTCGACGCGAGTATAGCATTGAGATTTCGAATATCAACCGAAACGCGACGGGAAATAAGTGCTTTACAGTTAAGATAACCGATAAAAAGCTCCTCTCTCAAACGGGCGGCATTGTGCAGGGCATGTCGGGCTCACCGATAATCCAGAACGGCAAGCTCGTTGGAGCTGTAACGCACGTGCTTGTGGGCGATCCCACGACAGGCTACGGCATTTTTATTGAAAATATGCTTGCGCAAATGACCGTCACCGAACAAAACGCAGCTTAAAGCAAAAATACCGAAGGAGAAAGATTGATTGTGCGAGTTTTTTTATCAAAGCTCCCCTTCTCGGTCAGATTATTGCAAACAGCTCCCTCTGATGAGGGAGCTGAAAGATTTACATAGTGACTATGTTTCAAATTAAAGCTTAACCTGTAAATTGGGATTTATAGAGGTGTTAGCACTCGCTTTGTGCTGTTGTTTTGTCCACTTTTTCAAAAGTGGCTCTC
>CAZLIB010000148.1:0-3373 GCA_964559465.1 uncultured Lachnospiraceae bacterium | reverse complement strand
CCATGGACTGTCCCATTTCAGCGCCTGATCCTCAAATTTTGACTTTGTGAACCAAAGCACGAAGTCATTTTTATTCTTCTTGTTGGTGTCTTCCTCAACGCCCTCGCGAACGCCTACTGCAAGGTCTTCTTCCTTGAAGTCGTTGAAAATATAGTATTTTTCAAGCTTTGAAGTGTCAAAATACACGTTTCCGCCCGCAAAATATGCGTATCCCTTTTCAATAAGTCCCTCGATTACCTTGATGAACTCGTCAATGCAGGATGTTGCGGGCTCAACAACGTCGGGAGTTTTGATATTGAGCTTTGTGCAGTCGGAGAAAAACGCGTCGGTATAGAATTTTGCTATCTCCATAACGCTCTTGTTCTCGCGCTTTGCGCCCTTGAGCATCTTATCCTCGCCCTCGTCGGCATCTGAGGCAAGATGTCCCACGTCCGTGATATTCATAACGCGAGTTACGTCATAGCCAACGTAGCGCAAATATTTTTCAAGAACGTCCTCCATAATATATGAGCGAAGATTTCCTATGTGAGCAAAATGATAGACCGTAGGTCCGCAGGTGTACATACTCACCTTTCCGGGCTCATTTGGAATAAATTCCTCTCTCTGTCTTGTAGCTGTGTTGTAAAGCTTCATTTTTGTACCTCTTTTATGTTGATTATTATTTTTTCGAAGTTAGTTTATGTTTGGATATTGCCACTTTTTTAAAAAAAGTGGCGCAAAAACTTTTTATCGCATTTTTATAAATAAAGTCCGCGCAAATTGCGCCAAAGGATTGGCGCAAAACGATTTTCTTCCTTGTCGAAAATCTATAATTTTCTACTGCAAAGTGTAGCCGTTTTGCTTGGTTTGTGTCTATGCACGGCGTAGCAAAGTGCCTGTTTTTGTTCGTTTGCGAATAAAAACTTTTGCGTTGGGAGTCGCAGAATTCCAACGCGCAGTTTGCGCGGAGTCTATGGAGTCAGCATTTACTATACGGCTACAGCCGCGAAGCTAATTAAAAGCTTTTTGGTTCTTTTTCTCGAAAAAGAACATAATTTTTTCCTAACTAACTACCCGACAAATCCCTATTTATCTATTATCCTCGCCGGCACGCCCACCGCAGTTGCACCGCTTGGAATGTCAGTCAGTACCACGGTATTTGCGCCTATTTTTGCATTTCTGCCTATTTCAACGTTTCCGAGTATCTTTGCTCCTGCGCCGACAAAAACGCCGTTGTGAAGGGTGGGGTGGCGTTTTCCACGCTCTTTTCCCGTTCCGCCAAGCGTAACACCGTGAAATATCGTGCAATCATCACCTATCTCAGCAGTTTCACCTATAACCACACCCATTCCGTGATCGATAAGCAAGCCCCTTCCGATCTTAGCGGCAGGGTGTATCTCAATTCCCGTTAAAAAGCGACTGATCTGACTTACTACGCGAGCCGAGAGCTTAAAATTCTGTGTGTAGAGAAAATGAGCTATTCTGTGCATAAGAATAGCGTGAAATCCCGCGTTTGTAAGCCATATCTCCAATACACTTTTTGAAGCAGGATCTCGATCACGCACCGCACCGATATCGCTTGTTATTTCGTCTTTGACTGCCTTGTATAATTTATATATGATCTCTACTGTGTACCGTCCTATGCTTTTAACGTAGTCAATCATATCCCTCATAATTGCCTCCGTATAAAAAATCCTCTGCACCCGTAGGTGCAGAGGCATAAAAATGCGGTTCCACTCTGCTTGGGAGATTTTTTCTCTCCCATCTCTTAACTCTTAACGCGAGGAACGTCCGCCCGTTTCTTGACGGAATCTCAGAAGCGCACAAGCCGTATTTATCAACGCACCTTGCAGCCAAAGGGTGCGCTCTCTGTATGATAAAAAATCGGTTTCTTCTTCGTCATCGACTATATAAGCATTATACTCATTTTTTTATATTTTGTAAATAGGTTTTTAAAAATTTCTTATTTGCTCGCTTAGGATCCTTTGCACGTTGGCAATATCGTCAACGTTTTCAATGGTAAACACCACTCCGTAATGATTTCTTCCATTTGAACGGTAATGATGCTCTCCAAAATATATCGAGCCTGCGCCGTTCTTGTGAGCCGCAACCCTCATTGGCGGAAGATTTGCAAGATCAACCATATCAACTCTGCCCGCCTGCGAACGGTATATCTTGCGATTCGTTATTACATAATAGGTCTTTTTGCCTATTATTCCCTTTCCAAACACAAGATACAAGCCTGCGGCAATAAAGGGCAATCCAAAAAGCCCGAATACTCCGCCCGCCGCGCTTGCGCTGACCGTCCAAAATATCGCAAAGCCGAGAAAGAATATTCCAAAGGGTATCATCGTCATCTTTTGGTGTGGATCCATTCCCTTGGATTTTCCTCTCCAAAGCTCATACTCATCGGGAATAAAATATGCTCTTGCAAAATCGTATTCGTTATTTTGTGTATTATAATCCATAATTATTTATCTTCGGGAAGAAGTGCAATACCAAGCTCGGCAAGAGTTTTATCGTCCTGAGGTGCAGGACATTTACTCATAAGCTCGCTTGCATTCTGTACCTTCGGGAACGCGATAACGTCACGAAGGCTCTCTGCCTCGGTCATAACCATCGCAAGACGGTCAAGACCCATACCGGAGCCGCCGTGAGGCGGTGCGCCGTATTTATAAGCTTCTACAAGGAAGCCGAATTTCGCGTCAATTTCTTCGGGAGTAAGTCCAAGCGCCTTGAACATCTTTTCCTGAAGCTGCCAGTCGGTGATACGGATCGAGCCGGAAAGAAGCTCTGTTCCGTTGAGGACCATATCGTAGCATCTTGCATAAACCTTACCGGGATCGCTCTCAAGATAGGGCAAGCACTCCTCAAGAGGCATTGTGAAGGGGTGATGCATTGCGTCCCAATGCTCTGTTTCCTCGTTCCATTCGAAGAATGGGAACTCTGTGATCCAAAGGAAGTTAAACTGTCCGTGAGGAATGATGTCAAGCTTTCTTGCCACTATCTGACGGAGCGCGCCGAGTGTGGGAAGAACGACCTTGTTCTTATCAGCGCAGATAAGCATTACGTCGCCGCGCTCAAGTCCAACCTTTGCATAGATTGCAGAAAGCTCGTCCTCGGTCATAAATTTAGCGAATGAGCAGTTGGGTGCTTCATCGACCCAACGAACGTATGCAAGACCCTTTGCTCCAATTCCCTTTGCGTGCTCGGTGAGCTTGTCTATCTCTTTTCTTGTAAGAGCAGCAGCCGCAGCTTTAGCAACGATCGCGCGAACAGAACCGCCGTTTTCAAGAGCGCTCTTGAAAACAACGAATTCGCTGCTTGCAACCTCGCCTGAGATATCGATGATCTCCATACCGTATCTTGTATCGGGCTTGTCCGAGCCGTAACG
>CAZLIB010000147.1:0-3395 GCA_964559465.1 uncultured Lachnospiraceae bacterium | reverse complement strand
AGTACCGCGGCGGTGCGTGATGAGAATGAACTGTGTGCCGCCCGTATATTTCTTGATATATTCAGAAAACCTTGAAACGTTTGCTTCATCAAGCGCCGCCTCGATCTCGTCAAGAATACAGAACGGTGAGGGGTTGACCTGTAGCACGGCAAAGAACAAAGCGATCGCGATGAACGCCTGCTCGCCGCCCGAAAGCTGCATAAGGTTCTTGATGATCTTTCCGGGAGGTGCGGCTTTGATCTCGATGCCGCAGTTAAGCACGTCCTCGGGGTCAGTAAGCTGAAGCTCTGCATATCCACCGCCGAAAAGCTCAACGAACACACGGTTGAAGTTTTCATTTATCTTATTGAAGGACTCGATAAACGAGGTCTTCATTTCTTCATCAAGCTGTGCGATTATCTTTTCAAGCTCTGCCTTTGACGCAGTAAGATCGCGGATCTGCTTGTCCATATAGTCGTATCTTTCCTTGATCTCCTTGAACTTATTCACGGCGTCAAGGTCGACGTTTCCGATAGCGCGAAGCTTATTTCTGCACTCGGTCTGAAGCTTTGCAACCTCGGGGCGCTGTTCAGCAGTGATCTCCTCATAGCCAAGCTCCATCGCCTGATTTCTCGTCAGCTCGTGATCGTCCCAAAGCTTTGACGAAAGCTTATCATAATCAACCTTAAGATTATTAAGCTTATTCTCATTGAACATATTATCCTTAACGAGAACGTCCTTGCTTTCAAGCTTTTCCTTTATCTTCGCGTTAACGGCGTTGATCTTCTTTTCGTACTCGGTTCCGTTTTCTTCAAGACGGGCACGCTCTGCGTTAAGCTCTGCAAGAGCCGCTTCACCCTCGGCAAGCTTTTCACGGTTCTCCTTACGCTCCGCGTCAAGAGCAACAAGCTGCTCGCGGTATTCCTTGACCTTTTCGTCCTGACCGTCGATATCCGCTTTGAGTGCTTCGATATGCTCCTTGCTCTTTTCGATAAGGAGATTTTCGGTTTCGATGTCCTTCTGGAGCTCGTTTATGCGGATATAAATTCCCGTAAGTGCCTGTGAAAGCTCGTCTTTTTTATCGATAAGCTCGTTTTTCTGAACGTCCTTATCGCTTCTGATCTCGGCAATAGCAGAGATCTTTTCGTCAAATGCCGCGATCTGCTCGGTGAGAGTTGCAAAGTCCTCGTCGTATCTCTCACGCATCTTGACGATATTATCATAATCCTCCTGGAGCTTGTCCATAAGAGTTTTATTTGCGTCTATTTTCGCGTTTATCTGCTGAAGCTTTGTATTTTCGCTTCCCGCCATAAGCGCGATTATCTTCTTTCTGTCCTCAAGCGCCTTGACCTCAAGCTCGATCCTTTCAATATCGCCCGTGAGTGATTTATGAGTTTCTGAGAGCTTGGAGATGGACGCGTCGATCTTCTTGCACTCCTCTTCAAGCTTCTTTATCTCGCCCGCGCGGGAAAGAATGCTCTGACTGTGCTTTACCGAACCGCCCGTAAACGAACCGCCAACATTGATCTGCTGACCGTCAAGCGTGATAGCACGAACGCGGTATTTAAGCGCCTTTGCCATCTCTGTCGCGTTGTCGATATTATCAAACACAGCAATTCTGCCAAGCATATACGAAACGATATTCATATATTCGCTCTTGGTGGAAACAAGGTCATCGGCAAACGCGATAAAGCCGCGGAAGCCTGACGCATCCTTAAGCTCCTGAGAAATAGTGGGAGCTTTTATAGCCGTGATGGGCATAAAGGTCGCTCTGCCCTGCTCGTTTCTCTTAAGAGAGAGCATAGCTGCCTTTGCAACGCTCTCGTTTTCAACGACGATGTTCTGAATTGATGCGCCGAGTGACGTTTCTACCGCAACGACGTATTTTTCGTCAACGGAGATAAGCTTTGAGATAGGACCGTAGATCTTACCCACGCTCGTTCCGTCGGGATTTGTAAGCTTGCCCTCGCTATAAGACTTCATAACGAAGCGCACGCTATTATTATATCCCTCGAACTGATCGTCCATAGCCTTGTAGGTGTCTATCCTCTGCCTTGTGGACTGAAGAAGAAGCTTCTTTTGTGTAAGCTCGCCGTCAAGCACTTCCTTCTGCTGAAGGCTTCTCTGAAGGTTCTCACTAAGATCCGCTATCTTCTCTTCACTCTTTGCTATGTCCTCGTTATAGTCATCAACAACTCGCTGAACCTGCTTTTGATTTTTGCTAAGCTCGTCGTCTATTCTTGCATATTCCTGCATTTCTGCAAGGAGAGTATCATTCTTATCATTATCGGTGCTTTTTGCATTCTCGATAACGGAAAGACGAACCTTAAGCTGCATCTCCTCTGCTTCGAGAGCGCGCATATCGCCAAATGCGGTTGCAATTTCGTTTTCAAGGCGTGTTATCTCGCCTTCAAGACGCGCGATCTCGTCCTCGGATTCGTCGTGCTCCCTGAATTTGCGCTTTGCTTCCGCCTTAATTTCTTCAATCTTTGCAAGGTGATTTTCGATTTCCTTATTCTCCGCCTCAATAGACGCGCGTATCGCCGCTTTTGTGTCGCCGCTTGCGTCAATAAGCGCCTGTATATGTAAAGCATCGTTCTCGTTTACACGGTAGGTGCTTTCAAGCTTATGGTTTGCATCCGTCTGCACGTGGATCTGAGTAAGGAGCTTTTCTGACTCGTATCTGTTGTTTTGAGATACTTCCATAAGGTGATCTCTTTGGTTTTCAAAAGAGGTAATAGCCTCCTCGCAAAGCTGAAGCTCAAAGCTTGACTGCTTGTAAAGAGTTTCAAATCTTGCGATATCGTTTCTGTATTTCTCTGTATCGAAGAACCAAAGCTGAACATCGACCTTCTTCTTCGTTTCAAGAAGCTCGATGGCGCGCTTTGCCTTTTCCGCTTCCTTTTCAAGCGGGCCGACCTGCGCGCTGATCTCAAGGAAAATATCGTTGACGCGGGTCATATTATCCTCGGTCTGCGCGAGCTTTCTTTCGCTCTCGGTTTTCTTGTGGCGGAATTTAGCAATACCCGAAGCATCCTCGAAGATGCTTCTTCTGTCCTCGCTCTTACGGGAGATGATCTCTGCGATCTTACCCTGACCGATAATGGAATAGCCCTCACGTCCGATACCCGTATTCATAAAGAGCTCGTATATATCACGAAGGCGTACTGCCCTCTTGTTTATAAAATATTCACTCTCGCCCGAGCGATAGTAGCGACGCGTAACGATGACCTCGTCATACGGCGCGTCAAGACGGTTGTCGGGATCGGTATTATCAAAGGTGACGGATACTTCAGCAAAGCCCATTGGCTTTCTTGAGTCTGCACCGCCAAAGATAACGTCCTCCATTTTGCTTCCGCGCAAGCTCTTTGACGAAATTTCGCCAAGAACCCATCGCATAGCATCGGAGATATTCG
>CAZLIB010000146.1:0-3475 GCA_964559465.1 uncultured Lachnospiraceae bacterium | reverse complement strand
GTGAGCGGGTGAGGGAGTTCCCCTCGTTCAGCAAAACTAACTCACCGATAAATCAAAATTTGAAAATATCAAATTACAATTTAAAAGTATAGGGTAAAAGCTCGCCGAGGGTGGTTTCTTCATAGTCGCCGTCGGCGCCGGTTACCAAAATCACCTTGAAATCGGGTGAGCAGAACTCGCTCATAACCTGACGGCACACGCCGCAGGGTGCCGTCACGCCCTTGACATCTCCCTTGTGACCGCCAACGATCGCGATCGCGCAAAACTCACGCTCGCCCTCGTGTACTGCGGTAAAGATAGCGTTTCTCTCAGCACAAATCGTTGGCGTATAGGACGCATTTTCAATATTCGCACCCGTGTAAATTTTGCCTTCTTTAGTGAGAAGCGCCGCGCCCACCGTAAAATTTGAATAGGGTGAATATGATCTTTTCATCGCGTCGATCGCCGCAAGAGCGAGATCGCGTGAGGTTGTTTTGTTTTCTGTCATTTTGTTTCTCCTTTCGTGGAGTTAGTTTACAAGAGAAATAATAATATTGTTTTCTCGTTGTTTTAATTTGGACAATCGATTTCCAAAGATTTCGAGTGTACCTATCTCGGTTTTAATATACATCGAACAGTTGTTTTGCCAACAGTCGGTTGTAAAACTGAGAGTTCGCATAATTATTTGAATATGTACGTGTCCAAATTTGTCGAAGGGCATCACCCTTAAGATCACGCTTGACACATATTTATCATCGGGATCTCCCGCGTACCACTCAAATTCTTTTATTTCTTTGTTTGTGTATTGATGTATCCTTGCAATCAAATCGTCGATTTTTTCATCCGATGCCCAGCATTCGCTTGCGGATGCAGTTTTTTTAGTTTTTACAGGTGATGTTAAGCTCGTACAAATCAATAACCGGATCAGCCCAACATCTTTCGATTGTGAGGGTGTGAATAATTATCATCCTCCTTTGGCAATTATTGCAAAAGTGTAGCGAAAATGTCTTCCCCGCTGGGGAAGGCTAATTTACTCATTTCCAAGCATACTCGTGCCGGGACACTCAAAATCAATTTCGAGGTAATCGGCAACGGTTGCGGCGATATCGGCGTAGGTCATGCGCGTGCCGAGGTTGGCGGGGGTAATATTCTTTCCGTACATAATGCAGGGAACGTACTCACGCGTGTGGTCGGTGTGGTGGTCACCGGGGTCACAGCCGTGGTCGGCGGTGATGATGAGGATATCGTCATCCTTCATACCTTCAACGAATGAGGGAAGCCATCTGTCGAACTCGGCAAACGCGTTTGCGTAGCCGTCAACGTCCTGACGGTGACCGTAGAGCATATCGAAATCAACGAGGTTGATGAAGCAAAGACCGCAGAAATCGTGGTCGAGCGCGTCAAGGGAAAGCTCCATACCCTCTTTGTTGGAGTGAGTGAAGGTCTTGTAGCTCACACCGCGGCCTGCGAAGATATCGTAGATTTTGCCGATGGCATACACGGTCTTGCCCTGCTCAACTATCGCGTCAAGCACGGTCTTGCCGTAGGGCTCAAGCGAGAAATCGTGACGGTTTGCCGTTCTCTTGAAGGGATGCTCGCCCTCAAACGGACGTGCGATAACTCTGCCCACGCTATGCTTGCCCGTGAGGATCTCACGCGCGATGCGGCAGTATTCATAGAGCTGCTCCACGGGAACTATATTCTCGTGCGCGGCAATCTGGAAAACGGAGTCTGCGCTCGTGTAGACGATGAGATCACCCGTTCTCACGTGCTCCTCACCGTAGTCGCGGATAACGTCCGTGCCCGAATAGGGCTTATTGCAGATAACGCCTCTGCCTGTTCTTTTTGTAAATTCATCAAGGATCTCCTGCGGAAAGCCGTCAGGATAGGTGGGAAGGGGAGTGTCTGAAACGATGCCGGCGATCTCCCAGTGACCGATGGTCGTATCCTTGCCCATTGAGCGCTCGGTAAGGCGCGCAACGCGCGCAGTGGGATGAGCCACTGTACCTAAGAAATCGAGTCCGTCGATATTTCCAAGCCCCATCTTGCGAAGATTTTCGCAAGAAAATTTATCTGATGTTGAAATTCTCTTTATCGTGTGGCAGTCCCTGTCGCCAAAATTGGCGCAGTCGGGCATCGCACCCGCGCCGCACGAGTCGAGAACTATTAAAAATACTCTTTTGTTCATTTGGGTTCCTTTCAAATTAATCTTTTTTAAAAGAAAAGCATTATTTTTGTTCCTTTATTCCCTTCGATTTCAAAAACTCAATGAAATTCTCGGGGGTTCCGAGTGTGAAGGAGTCTTTTTTGATTGCGGGGATCATATGAGCTCTTCCTTTGGGGATTACGAGAATGTAATCCTTAGTATCATAATACATAGCTATATCATTGATAGCATATGTTCGTGTATCGCCCGAACTTATCCATACCATCTCATCGTTCGTAATGCTGAAAGATTCGTCACTTTTTCCACCTTTAGGAGTGTTTTTTGATTTTAGGGTAACACACATAAGAACAAGCAAAAGCGGGAGCAGGACGTAAGTTGTCATATTTGTCCAGCTGAATAAATATGTGAGCCTGTTTTGGAAAATAGCGATTAATAAAGTGGATAATAACGATATCGCGAAAACGACGTAAACGATTTTCATTATAAAAGTTAAAAGCAACATTCCCTTGACTATCTCAATCGCAGTGCTTTCATCTCGCGTAAAATTATTCTTGAACAACGGCTCGTTCATTTTTGCTCCTTTGGGTTGATTTGTGTGAATAAAGCCTTCCCCTGAGGGGAAGGGGGACCGCGCTCTGCGTGGTGGATGAGGGGACCGAAGTCTGTACCAACTCTCAGCTTCTCCTCACGTCACGCGGAGTTAATCCCAAGTGCGTCAAAATATCGTCGCACACATCGTTAAAATTGTTATTAATATTTTGGTTCGTGTACCTCAACACTTTTATACCGAGCCTTGAAAGCTCATAATCTCTTTCGGTATCCTTTTCGTTATGCTCGGGCACTTCGTGTTGACGTCCGTCGATCTCAATTACAATATTTTTGCTCGCAATATAAAAATCGACGATAAAATTTCCTATGTTTTTCTGTCTGTTGACCGTCAGCGGTAGCTTTTTTAGAAAATCATACCAAAGGTGTTTTTCTTCGGGTGTCATTTCTTTTCGGAGCTGCTGTGCCAACGGAACGTAGTTTTTGTTGTAGTTGTATTTCATAGAGCTTATTCCTAAGCCTTCTCCAGCGGAGAAGGTGGCACCGTTAGGTGACGGATGAGGAGAGCACCGTTCAGTTTAAACTGACGGCTCTCTTGTAAAACTTAGTTTTGTTTTATAAAAAATATCTTAAGTTAGGACAACTATGTGCGTATGAGAAAGCCGATTGTTTGCACAAACCGTGTTCTCCTCATCCACCGCGAGCGGTCCCCCTTCCCCGCTGGGGAAGGCTTAAAGATTCTCCAGCTTAACCGCGGTTTCAAGCGCGAGGGTCATCATATCC
>CAZLIB010000145.1:0-3494 GCA_964559465.1 uncultured Lachnospiraceae bacterium | reverse complement strand
AAAATTGCCAATACATAACACAGAAGGGCGTGAAAGCAAAGCTTCCTCGGCTTTTGTTTTCAAGTTAATAAATCTCATTTTAAATTTCAAGATAATTCTTAAGCAATGTCGCTAAAAGCTCGTCACGGTCAAGCTTTCTGATAAGTGCGCGAGCATTGTTATGGTTAGTAATGTAAGTGGGGTCTTCTGAGATAATATATCCAACTATCTGGTTGATGGGATTATATCCTCTTTCGCTTAAAGCATTGTAAATTTCCTGAAGTATTCTTCTTGTCTGGTCCTCGCGTTCATTCGGTACACGGAACATCTGTGTTTCACAATCTCTTCTTGCCATTTTCTGAACTCCTTTACTTGAAATTAAGTATACAGGTTTATTATATAATACTTTTTTCGATTTTTCAATACAGGAATTAAATTTTTTTGAAAAATATCGCACAAAAAAAAGAAAAATGTATATTTTTATAAAATATGCATTATTTTTTGCATAAAAATCGCCAACTTTATTGACTTTTTTGGAAGTTTGTATTATAATTATTTGATTATTATTTTAAATTACATAGAGGTTTTAAACTATGACAAGAAAAGAACAAAGAGAAACGGCTTTTGAATTGCTTTTTGAAAGAGAATTTCGCCTTGAAGAAAGCGCAGAAGAGATTTTTGCATTATCAACTGAAAACCGTGAAATTGACGCAGTAAAAGAAAAGTACGTTAAAAATACCTACTTCGGAGTTGTCGAACACGAAGAGGTAATAGACAAGCTTATTACCGAGGCATCTAACGGTTGGAAGGTATCACGTCTTTCCAAAGCAACACGCTCCGCTATTCGTCTTTGTGTATATGAAATGTTGTATTGTGATGATATTCCCAATACGGTTTCGATCAACGAGGCGCTGGAGCTTGTCAAGAAATTTGATGACCCAAAATCCCGTTCCTTTACAAACGGTGTTCTCAACAATATCAAAAACACAATAGAGTCAAAAAATGAATAGACCCAAGGTTTATCTCGGCATTGATACAAGCAATTATACGACCTCTGTTGCACTTTGCAATGAAGAAGGCAATGTGATCGCTAATATCAAAAAGCTCCTTGATGTCAAGGAGGGCGAGAAGGGCTTGCGCCAAAGTGACGCCGTTTTTGCCCATATAAAGAATTTTCCGATTCTGGCAAAAGAGCTTAATCAACATATAGTCGGATATGAAATTGCAGCAATCGGTGTTTCCGCAGCTCCTCGAGATGTCGAAGGCTCATATATGCCTTGCTTTCTCACGGGTGTAGCAGTAGCCGAGATGCTTTCTTCAACACACAACGCTCCTATTTATAAATTTTCTCATCAATCGGGACATATTATGGCAGCACTTTATTCTTGCGGTCATCTTGAAAGCTTGATAAAAAATGATTTCGTCGCTTTTCACGTGTCCGGCGGTACTACTGAGGCTGTTTACGTCACTCCAACCGAAAATGGATTTGCAACTGAGATCATAGCAGAAACTGTCGATATAAGCGCGGGACAGGCAATAGACCGAGCAGGTGTAATGATGGGTCTTAAATTTCCCTGCGGAAAAGAGCTTGAAGCACACGCGATAAGTAATTCAAAAAAAATACCCCAAGCTAAGACATGTGTAAAAAATGGCAAATGTAATCTTTCGGGTCTTGAGAATATGGCTAAAAAGCTTTATGACGAAACAAACGACAAATCACTTGTTTCTGCATTTGTTCTTAATTTTATAGCTAAAACTCTCGTTGCTTTGACAAATGAAATACGCGATAAATATCCTTCAACACCAATACTTTATGCAGGCGGTGTTATGAGCAATAAATTCCTGCAAAATACTCTTTCACAGTTTTCCGATACGTATTTTGCAACGCCCGAGTTTTCTGCCGACAACGCGGCAGGCATTGCGCTTTTGACAAGACAAGCAAGTAAATAATCACAGGAGGTAAGGTATGGACAATTCAAGAATGATTTTAAGCGTCACTCAAATAAACGAATATATCCGTTCCTTGCTCGCACAGGACGAGGTTCTCTCGATGATTATGGTTAGGGGGGAGATATCAAACCTCACATTTCACCGATCCGGACATATATATTTCACACTCAAGGACGAGGCAAGCGTATTAAAAGCCGTAATGTTCCGTTCAAGTGCGCAAAAGGTTAAATTTACTCTAAAAGAGGGAATGAGCGTTATAGTTTACGGCCGCATATCCCTTTACACGCCGTCAGGTCAGTATCAGCTTTATGCAGAAGATATTCAGCCCGATGGAATAGGGGCACTTTATATCGCCTACGAGCAGATAAAGGAGCGTCTTGATAAGGAGGGCTTGTTCGATCAATCGCGTAAAAAGCCGATACCCCAAATTCCCACTACTGTAGGTATAATCACTTCGCCAACGGGAGCTGCCATACACGATATGATGAACGTTATGGGCAGAAGATTTCCTCTTGCCAAGCTCGTTCTTTATCCCGCACTTGTGCAAGGAGAAAGTGCTTATAAGTCGTTGATTGCAGGTCTGGAATATTTCAATGCTACACAATCCGCCGATGTTATTATAATCGGCAGGGGCGGCGGCTCAATGGAAGACCTTTGGGCTTTTAATAACGTTGAGCTTGCTTATGCAGTTGCCAAATCAGCAATTCCCGTAATATCTGCCGTAGGGCACGAAAGCGATTTTACAATTTGCGACTTTGTTGCAGATCTTCGTGCTCCAACGCCTTCAGCCGCTGCAGAGCTTGCAGTTCCTAATGCACTTACTGTTAGGAACGAGATCAATAAGAGTATGGATAGCATAGAAACAGTCTTGCTTTCCAAGATCCAACAGTATAAAAAGCATATTGATATGCTTGCATCGTCACGAGTTCTTTCTTCAAAAGAGGATCTGCTTGATGAGTACAAAATAAAGATAAATATAATATCGGACAAACTTGACGCTGCTATCGACGGAATTTTGAGAAGGAAAGAATATTCCTTCAACATTCTATCGGCAAAGCTCAATGCAATAAGCCCGCTCAACACCCTCGCTCGCGGCTATTCTATAGTTCAAAACGGCGAAGGCAGGGCAATCGGCTCCATATATGATATACAAACAAATGAAACGCTTGACATTTCCTTTTCAGACGGAAAAATAAAAGCAAGTGTAAAAGAAATCCACAAAGCAGGAGAATTTAACAATGGCTAAAAAAGAGAATAAAACATTTGAAGAAGCCACCGCACGGCTTGAGGAAATAGTTAAGCTTCTTGAGCGCGGAAATTCCTCTCTCGATGAGTCACTGAAGCTATATGAAGAAGGAATCTCACTTGTAAGATTTTGTAATGATGCTCTCGATAAAGCTGAAAGTAAAATTAAAATGCTTGTTTCAGATGAAAACGGCAAAATGATTGAAAAGGACTTTTCAGATAATGTTTGAAAATATACAGGAAAAGCTTAGTGCAAATTCCAAGCTTCTGGAAACAACGCTGGCAGAGTACTACAATTACACAGATGATGATTATAGGCA
>CAZLIB010000144.1:0-3498 GCA_964559465.1 uncultured Lachnospiraceae bacterium | reverse complement strand
GATTCCATATCTCGATATGGTCGATATGGTGCTTGTAATGACGGTTGAGCCCGGCTTTGGCGGTCAGGAAATGATCCCCGAAACGCTTGATAAGGTGCGCGAGATACGCGAATATGCAGATGCGAACGGAATAAAAGTCAATATCGAGGTCGACGGCGGCATAAACGAGGAAAATGCCCACCTTGCAATAGAAGCAGGCGCAAACATTATAGTTGCAGGCAGCGCGATATTCAGATCAAAAGCGCCAAGCAGAGTAATAAAAAAGATACGCGACGCCGAATTTGCGCCCAAAAGCCGTTAACACTTGACTTGGTCAAATTTTTGTGTTATACTTATTTGTAATTTAATCAGTTAGGAGAATAAATATGGAACTTGTAGAAGGAAAATATCTTGAATATAAAGACAAACCCCTTGTTCGTGAGGGCAACACCATCTGCTACGGCGATAAAGCGGAAAAATGCTTTTTGCTTCTTGAAATCATGTCCTATAAGAAGGATGAGATAAGCGGCGAGGACCTTCCCGATAAGATACTTATTCAGGTCATCGACTCAAACGACCCCAATAAGATACTCAAGCAAGGCGATAAAAGCGGTCTTTACGATGCATTCTCTCTCGGGCTTGTATGGCTCGAGCGCGAGCTCAACGCAAAATAAATCAATAAATTTAACCCCCGACGGTTGTCGGGGGTCTTTTGATAAATCATTGTGTCACGGGCACCTTGTCCTTGTCGTAGAACACGAGCGTGCCGTTGAGATATGCCTCAACGTCCTCGTCAACGAGAACGATTATTCCGTTTGGCAAGATGTATGAGCCGTTTACGGAGACCTTTTGGACGTTCTGATGAATTATTTGTCCAAATCCGTCGTCAAGTGAAAATGCAAAACCGCATACAAAACAAGTTGCATTATTGCCAGCTATAAGAGATTGTTTAGTGGCATGAACGCCGTAAGTCGTACCTGTCTCATTGCACAAGCTACAGCAACATACGTGTTGTGTAGAAGAATAATACGTCCATTCACTATAATCGTGAGTGTGATTTGGGGATATTATCAATCTGAAATTTTCATCGGTAGTACCGAGATTTTTGATTCTTACGTAATATGTACCCGAATTCAATAATGCATCAGTGCTATAGAATCCGTTCACATCACTTATTTCTTCAATGAGGTTAAAATCAGAATCGAAAAGCTGCACGATCCAACCGAAATCTTTGTTGATTGAAAAACTGTAGCTTCCCGTATATGGCACGTTGATCGTATAGTATTCTTCGCTTAGGGAATTCATATCTTCCCATATGTTATAATCCTTGTATTGATGCACTGTGCCCCTAGGTTCGATATCGATTTCGGCAATATGTCTGCAATATAGACATTTGTAATAATTATGAGTGCCGTTTGTCGCAACCAATAACATTTCTTCATTAGTTTCACCGTGATGAATGCAGGATTTATATGCTTTGGGCGTTTGTCCCTCGTATTTACCATCGGTCAAGCTGACACCGTACCTTACACCGTTACACAAGGCGCATATAACGTCCTTAGTTCCGTCGTCATTTGTCCTTAACATCCAAAGGTGATCATCATCCGTATGGAATCCTCGCGTTATCGACACTCCGGCGATGTCACGATATGTAATATGAGTTACTCTGTTTGCGTGTTCTCCATACCCCATTAATGCTTCTTCGTGATGACCAAGATATGAACAATCATTACTGTTATCATCATCTTGGCACAAATCACAGGGATACCTGCAATCCCATTCGTCTAAATCAGTTAATCCGAGGACGTGGCCAATTTCGTGTGCACCAGCATTTTCGCGGTATATAATAGATTTTGAAGAATCTATGGTATCAGGATTGCTAATTAAATCATAAAATTGTTCGACTCCTATGAAAACATAATATAAAGGACAATGGTAATGATTTTCTTCAACATGATATTGATCTATAACATCACAATCCATGGTCCATGCAATGTTTCCAATATCTTTTGGATAAATAATAACATTACAGTCTTCTGCCGTTTCTTGTCTTTCAAAATCAATAATTTTGTTGATTTCTATACTTCCATTAACATTATATGAGTAATAGTAGACTTTATCCCACTTTGTCATGCTTTCACTAAATATACTTTGTATTTGTCCTACTAATTCGGTTGCTTCATCATAGGTTATGGTTTCACCGTTTTGCTCCCATATTGCTTTTACATAATCTAACCATGTTTTTGATGTATCATATTTATCGGTAGGTGAAAAGTAATATTTAATGACGATGGTTTCGTGCGATAAGTGAAACGCAGTTCCGGGCCTGTTAAAGAATGTTTCATCAATTTTATACCATAATTCATTCTCTCCGGTCAAGTTTTGTTCTTTGGAACATTCGTCGTACGTTACGTTTAAGAGGTTGCTATGAGCAAAGGTCATATTGGAAATTAACGATAAGAGTAATATGGATATTAATAATACAAAAACAATACTACAGATCTTTTTCATAAATTCTCGCCTTTATTTTTTCCACATTGTTTCAACTACCGATTGTATGGAATACAGAGTTTCTCCTAATACGATATATTCTATTCCTTCGTTGTCAACGTAGTATTTATAAATGTCTTTGCCATAAAAATAATATCTATTGAACGAGTGTAAAACAGTAATAGGAGTGCTTCTTCCGAAGAAATGGGATAAGTCAGCCCAAACCACCGTTTCGTAAAGATTGTAGGTGGTTTTTACAGTATCACCGGAATATCCATCTGTCAACGGAACATAGTATTTGCACGAATGATTGAATACGATGTCGTTAAGGATATCTTTTTCCACCACACAATCATATACCGCATAACTGCCTATCAATGTCCAATCATCTATTTTCTCGGGAATACTGCTATAATCATCAAATTTGTGCCAATTGTGCCATTCAACAACACCGCCGCTTTCAAGAAAATAAGCGCTTTGCTGAGCAGTTTCATAAACTGAAATAAAATAAAGCGGCTGACTAAGATCTATGTTCACCTTGTAAAACGTATTTGTTTCTATGCTCATTTGGCTCATAGCCCATTCAAACCCGGGATTTGTATCATAACCCGGATTTCCTTGGAATTGCGTTACACGCATACTTTTTACAAATTCAATGTCATATTCATTAAAATTATCGCTATAATTTAATTCCAACTCGTCAAGAATGGGATCTCTTTCGGACGGAGGGATTCTTTTTTCTGTAGTGATTACCGTAGTATTAGATATCCACTCACACATTTTGCACCCCACGAGCGCAAAGCAAGATGATATTATTGTCAAAGCAAGCAAAGTGCCGATGAGTTTTTTCATAGAAATCCTCCTTTATGTTGTGTTTTAGATTTGATGAATCGAGTTTAATCCTGTAGCTCCATATTTTCAATCTGCCTTTGAAAAACTTAAGAATTTGAAATATCCTCTATATATAATACCTATTTTCTTCTCAAAATTCTTCAAATTTTTCAAACTTTTTTATAAAAACATAAAAAA
>CAZLIB010000143.1:0-3513 GCA_964559465.1 uncultured Lachnospiraceae bacterium | reverse complement strand
CGGCGGGCGCCACCTTTTGAAAAAGGTGGACGAAAACCTTTTATCGCTTGGTTTGCGTTAATACCCAAAATGCTTGAGATCGACCTCGAAAACGAGCGAATTTTAAAGGAATTTATCGACGGCGAAACGATAATAGCACTCTTGAAACGCGGAGAAATGAAGGCGACGTATATCGAACAGATAAAAATATGTGCGCCCTTCTCTACCCCGCAGGACTGAATATCGACTATTGCCCGACAAATTTCATCCCGAAGAATGATATACTCTACTATATCGACTGTGAGTGCAATTTCTACATCGACGAGTGGAATTTTGAAAATTGGCACTCGCGATATTGGTATAAAAATAAAGAAATGGAAAAAAATAACAATGATTAAGGATGCTTTTGTTCAAAAATTGAATATAGCGGTAAAGAATAATTTGAATATAGAGCTGTCGGAAAGGCAAAAAGAACAAATGTTCTTTTTGGCGGAGCGACTTATTGAAATAAATAAAGTAATGAATTTGACTGCAATTACCGATGCAGATGGTATTATTTTGCGCCATTTAGTTGATTCCTTGCTGATTTCGGAGCATATTGCCCCCAATTCTTCAATAATTGACGTCGGTTGCGGCGCGGGGTTTCCTTCGCTTCCGCTTGCGATACTTCGTCCGGATTTAAAGATCACCGCTCTCGACAGCACGGAAAAGCGCATCAGATACGTTGATGAAACCGCCAAATTGCTTGGACTTGAAAACGTAACCGCGGTCGCGGCGCGCGCAGAGGATTTTGCAAAGCTGCCTGCGAACCGAGAACGATTTGATTTTGCTACGGCTCGCGCAGTTGCTTCCCTGCCTATGCTCTGCGAATTGACTATTCCGTTTATAAAGGTGGGCGGTTCTCTGATCGCTATGAAGGCAAAGGGAGCGCGCGAGGAATTTGAAGCATCACGGAGCGCGATACGTCAGTTGTGCGGTGCCAATTCGCTTGACCACGCAAGCTTAACGGAGACCGAGCTTGCGGGTGAAGTTAATGGCGAGCAGATAAATGAGAATCGCACTATCATAATTGTAAAAAAGCTTTCTGCAACCCCAAAGACGTTTCCAAGAAAGTTCGCACAAATCAAAAAAACACCCCTATAAAACACAACGATAAAAAGAGCTCGCCTCGCGAGCTCTTTTTATTGTTGCCATGCTTTTTTGCCTCTGAAACAATGCTTCACGTGAAACAATCGATAAGAATATCTGAAAATGTTTCACGTGAAACAAAATTCGGCAAAACTCATCAAAATGTTTCACGTGAAACAAAATTCGACCGAATTCATCAAAATGTTTCACGTGAAACAAAAAAATATGCTTTGGCTCTGCAAAAAATATTTTCAAAAATCACAAAAATCGCACAAATTCTCTTGCAATTATTGACTTAGTGTGATATAATTGTATTTGCATAAATATAACCGAATTATTTCACTGTTTTTTACCTTAATAAGGGGTAAATGGGTGAGTTTTAGGCTGATTTATAATGAAATTACATATACGGAGGAACAAAATGGCAAAAATAATTGCTTTCGCCAACCAAAAGGGCGGTGTTGGTAAAACGACCTCTGCGGTCAACGTAGCCGCTTCCCTTGGTCTTATCGGCAAAAAGACGCTTCTTATAGACCTTGATCCCCAGGGTAATGCGACAAGCGGTGTGGGTATTCCCAAAAGATCGCTCAAAGGCACAGTTAAAGAAGTGTTGACGGGCGAAACCGACATCAAAAACGTGGTTTTGGCGACAAATTACAAGAATTTGTGGGTAGTTCCCACCAACGTATCGCTTTCGGGCGCGGAATTTGATCTTTATAATGATGAAGGAAGCGAATACAATCTCAAAGACACTCTCAAGTCTGTTTCGCAGGATTATGACTACATAATTATAGACTGTCCCCCTTCACTCGGAATGCTCACGGTTAATGCTTTTGTTGCAAGTGACGGTATAATCGTGCCTATGCAGGCTGAATTTTACGCAGTTGAGGGGCTTTCGCAGCTTATAACGACCACAAAACGCGTTAAAAAGCTCTATAACGAGGATCTTAACATTGTAGGAATCCTTATCACGATGTACAATAAGCGCCTTTTGCTTTCGATGCAGGTGATGGACGAGCTCCAAAAATACTATCCGGACAAGCTTTTCAATACGACTATTTCAAGAAATGTTAAGCTTTCTGAAGCTCCCGGCTTTGGCAAGCCCGTTTATTATCACGACAGTCATTCCAAGGGCGCGAATGAATATCTTGACGTTGCTAAGGAATTAATTGCAAGAATATAATAAAAACGTCGCAAAAATGCTTACAATTAAGCGTTTTCGACCTAAAAACAGCTAAAAATAATGATATAAAGCCAAAATTGGCATGAAAGGAACTAAAATGGCAAAAGCAAGAGGACTTGGAAAAAGCATTTTCGACACCTTTGACGACAATCTGATAGAAACCAAAAAAGGTGCCGGTGAAATGCTTAAGATTTCTTCTGTAGAACCCCGTCGCGACCAACCAAGAAAGAATTTCGAGAGAGAATCTCTTGAGGCGCTTGCTGAAAGTGTACAGAAATACGGTGTTTTGCAGCCTATTATCGTAAGACCCAACAAATTGATCGACGACACCTATGAAATTATTGCGGGCGAGCGTCGCTGGAGAGCCGCAAAGCTTGCGGGACTTGATGAAATTCCTGCCGTTATTCTTGACGGTGATGACCTCAAGATCGCACAGGTGGCGATTATTGAAAATATACAGCGTGAGGATCTCAATCCCGTTGAAGAAGCGCTTGCATATCAAGGACTTATGGAGAGATTTGATCTTACTCAGGATCAGGTTTCAAAGCAGGTCGGTAAGAGCCGTTCGGCTATCGCGAACCTTCTTCGCTTGCTCGATCTTCCTGAGAACGTGCTTGAGATGCTCAAAAACGACGAGATCAGCGCAGGCCACGCTCGCGCGCTTCTCGCACTTGAGGATGAAGCGCACGTGGAAGCTCTTGCACAAAAGATTGTTGAAAAAGAGCTTTCTGTTCGTGAGGTGGAAAACGCTGTTAAGAAGCTCAACTCTATTCCTGCGCAAGAAGACATAGCTGATGCAGACGAGGTAAATGCGACCGTAATGACTCGTATCCATCTTCGTGAGCTTGAAAAGAGAAGCCGCGAGACTCTCGGAAGAAAGGTAAAAATTACCAATACACCCAAAAAGAGAGTGGTGGAGATCGCATTTGACTCTGACGAGGATCTTGAAACCTTGCTCGCACGCGTTTGCGGAGCTGATATTTTTGAGAACATCTAAGAAAAAAGAACAAATGTTCGTATTTTATAAATAAGGAGATAACAATTATGCTTGACATTAGATATATCAAGGAATGTCCCGATGAGGTCATCGCCCGTCTTGCAATAAAGGGCAAGGACGCAAAAGAAGAAATTGAACAGATTTTAACACTGGACGCAAAGCGCAGGGCTCTTATTTCCGAAACCGAGTCGCTCAAGGCAGAGCAGAACAGAGTTAACAAGCTCAT
>CAZLIB010000142.1:0-3568 GCA_964559465.1 uncultured Lachnospiraceae bacterium | reverse complement strand
GCACATTTCCAATGAGATCCCCCATTATCAATGGCGTAAATCTTAAAGATTTCACCATAGTTTATGATTTTGACGGACTTGATTATAACAAAAGAGCCGCAGAATATATTCAAGCTAAAGCTGAAGAAAGATACGCGCTTAAGCTTAAAATTGTTGATGACAATTCTACACCCGGAAAGCATGAGATTGTTGTTGGCGAAACCTCTCGCCCTATCTCCGCCTCTCTCGAAGCAACGACTGAGGGCTTTGAATTTGCTATTTTGGCAAGTGACGGAAATATCGCGCTTGAGGGCAACTACTTTATTATCGCAGCGGCGGCATATTTCTTTATGGACACATACGCGTCAGGTGACGGAAACGAGGTGACAGTGCCCGAAAGTGTTTCAATTTACGAGCCAATCGTTAAAGAGGCAAAGAATTTCATAATGCTTATCGGCGACGGAATGGGCGAGTATCAAACGCGCCTTTACGAATATATGAATATCAGTGACGTTGAATGCGACTACAGCGACGGCGAAGATATTTTTTACGGACACCTCTTCCCTTATATGGGATATTCAAGGACCGAGTCTCTTTCGGGCATCACCGATAGCGCGGCCGGCGGAACGGCTCTTTCCTGCGGATTTAAGACCTATAATGAGTACATAGGTCTTGATAAAGACAAAAATGAGATTGAAAATATGACCGAGCTTGCATATAGACTTGGTAAAAGCTCGGCTGTAATGTCTACCGAAACAATGCAGGGCGCAACTCCTTCCACGTTCGTGGTACACTCTGACGACAGAGATAACACAGCTGAAATAATCGGCGCTTACTATGAATTAATGGAAAAATACGGCACGATCGTTGAGTGCAGCTTCAACTACTACAAAGCTTCATATATGGAAAAAGTTATTGATGAAAAAATTGACGAAACTCTTGAGGCGGTTGCTGAAAACGAAAAAGGCTTTTTCCTTATGTACGAGGAAGCGCACATCGACAAGCATTGCCACAACAATGACCTTGAAAAAACGTTTTTAGCGCTTATAAGATTCAATCAGGCAATAGCAAGATTTATGGAATTTGCCTTCTATAATCCCGATACCTTTGTTCTTATCACCGCAGACCACGAAACAGGCTATCTTCTTCCTGATGAAAATGGTATTCTTAAGTACAATGACGACTATCATTCCGAAGCGGACGTTCCGATATTTGCATACGGCGTCGGCGCAGAGCTTTTCGACGGTGTAAATATTGAAAACATTCAAATTGCACATACAATAGCGGCTCTTATGGGCGAGGATAACTTCGGCGACCAAAGTGAATACCAAAGCTTAACAAAATAATTAAAAGCACCGAGGATCCTCGGTGCTTTATTATGATATTACCAAATAATAATTCTCTTTTCGGGTGCGATATACATCTCATCGTTTTCGGTAACTCCGAATGCCTCATACCATTCCTTAAAGTTTCTGGGGGGCATATTTGCACGAAGAATGTTGGGACCGTGAACGTCAATAGCCAAAAGAAGCTTTTTGTATTCATCTCTCGCCTTCTGACACCAAACTCTTGCCCAGTTACAGAAATATTCTTCATAGGACGAACCATCTGTTCTTGACATAATATCAAGAGTTACCGACATACCGCCGTTATCAGCCATATTTTCGCTAACGATGAACGCTCCGTTTACCTTACCCCAAGGAAGCTCGATGCCGTCGAACTGCTCGATCATCTGATTTACCTTTGTTTCAAATCTCTTGAAATCATCGTCCGTCCACCAGTTGTTGATATTACCGTTTTCATCACATTTTGCGCCGTTGCTGTCAAACGCGTGTGAGATTTCGTGACCGATAACCGCGCCGATACCGCCAAGATTTTCACTTCTCGTCTGCTTAAGTGAATAGAAGGGGGGCTGCAAGATCGCCGCAGGGAACGTAATGTCGTTCACGAAAGGATCGTAGCAAGCATTTACAAGGTGTCCGGGCATAGCCCAGTTTTCGGGTTCAGTGGGCTTATCGAGCTTGCTGAGAGTATCCAATTCTCTGATCGCCTTAAGAGAAAGAACAATGTCAAAGAGTGAATCATCGGGGTTGAAAACAAGCTTTTCGTAAATAGCTCTTGCCTTGTCGGGATAACCCATCTTTACGCCCATTGTTGAAAGCTTAAGAATCGCCTTTGCTCTTGTTTCTTCGCCAAGAATTTCGTTTGTCTTGATTCTTTCCTTGTATGTGTCAATGATCTGATAAACGATCTCTGTAATGTCCTTCTTTGCTTCTTCACCGAAGTATTTTTCACCGTAATAAATGCCAATGGGCTCGGAGTACATACCGGATGCGAGATTGTAAGCAAATTTTTCAACGGATGACATCACCGCAACACCCGTGATTGCACGCATATACATACCGCCCATATCACGAAGCTCCTCGGAAAGATATGAGCAAGACGCAAGAAGACCCGTAACGTACGCCCAGTGCTTGTAGAGTTCAAGCGTATCCGCATTAAGCACGCTTGAAAAGCCACCAAAGTATCTTGGCTCCGTAACAACAATGGTCTCCGGCTTGTGTCCAAACATATCCTCCAGAATAGCGCCAAGGTCGATTGTAGAAAGCATTCCCTCAACTTCACCCATGGGCATGGGATTATACATTTCAACATATTTTGACCATTCCTCGTTCGTCTTAACAAGCCCTGCAAGAATTTCATCGAATGCAAGAGTGTCGGCAACGTATTTTTCCTGATCCTCAGCAGAAAGATCTGTCTTGGCCATGAGCATTTTAGTTGCGTTCATCCAAAGTCCGATAAGCTGCTCCTTCTGTGCCGCCATTTCCGGTCTGTAGTAAGTAGCATCGGGAAGAATAACGCCCGCACCCTGAATGTAAACAAGGTGCTGCTTTGTGTTCTTCATATCCGTATCAACGCTAATGTTGATGGGAGTAGGGATTCCCTTAAGCGACAATGTTTTATATAAGCGACTGAAATCTCCGATCGTCTTAACCTCATCAAGTATCGCAAGATTTTTGAGCGCGGGAGTGATACCGTGCTGCGCCTTTCTGTCAACGTCCTTAGCGATAGCGTAAAGCTCGCAAGCGCGCTTAAGATGATCGTTGGGGTAGGACTTACCTTCGGCCATAGCCTCAAGCTCACCCATCATAATTATTTCAACACCGTCAGCAAGCTTTGCAAAGCCTCCTGCAGTTGGCTTGTCATCGGGAATAACAAGTTCATCAAGTGTTTTTTGGTTGACGTATGTATAAAGATCATCTTGAATTCTGATTTTTTCCATAGTTTTCTCCTTTTTTAAATTAATTTTACTTGATTATAGCACAAAAACCTTGACAGTGCAATATATTTTGGTAGTCAAATCGAAAAAAAAAGCAAATTTAGGTTGCTTTGGTGGCAACTTCTCTGTGAATATATTGAAATTTATCGCGAAATCGAGCTAACACAAGAAACGCTGTGCCAAGGGCTGCGCGCCCTTGAACCGCGCCACTGCTCGTGGAGAGCCACTTTTGAAAAAGTGGACAAAACAACAATACAAAGCGAGTGCTAACACACCGATAAATCTCAATTTAACATTTAAATTTTGATT
>CAZLIB010000141.1:0-3641 GCA_964559465.1 uncultured Lachnospiraceae bacterium | reverse complement strand
GGTCAAGGTCAACTACCATTGTTCTGTTACCGTTAAGACCTGCAGCTTTTCCGTATGGGTCAGTTGCTTCCTGAGTTCCAACGGACGTTGTTACCGTATAGGTATAATATGTGCCGTGGCCAACGCCTGCCTCTGTATGCTCCCAAACGCCCTTTTCACCGCGAGTCATTTCAACGTGCTTATAAGCGTCTACTTCGTGACCCTGAGTGTAAAGGTCAAGAACTACCTTTGTAGCTGTGGGAGCCCACACCTTAAATGTCGTGCTTCCGTCAGCATTTATCGTTGAACCGAGATCATTACCGTCATAGTGGTAAAGATCCGCAAATTCCTTGCTATCGAAAATTTCCATAGGAACCACGGCACAGGGCTCATATCCGGAAATCTTTACCGTATAGACCTTATCAATTTCAAGTGTTTCTTCCACGGTGATCAAACCGGTTGAAGCAGATTTACCCATACTGCTCACAGATATTACAGTAAGCTGCTTGTCTCCGTCCCAAACCTCGATATCAGCGTAGGAATTTAGAGTGGTTTTGGGAGTAAGGTTATATCTGATAGTATGGAAATCCTTCATTCCGGCAAGACTGAATAATTTAATAACTTCCAAAGTTTTGCCTCCATCATTACTACAATATTGGTTAGAATCGCCACCCTTGAGATAGATAACAGTGTTTTCGCCAGTCATAACTGCAAAGCGGTCTGAATCGGTACCGTCTTTCTGCTCTCCACCAACCCAGTTAGTGCCTCCGGGATTGGGACAATTCTTACGAACTATAAATCCAACAGTTTCAACGTCTTCAGGAACATTCACAACAACCTTCATACCATATTCGCACTCATGGAATGTGTATCCTTGACCTGCCACATCTGCATACCAGATCCAAATATCACATTTGGAGTAATCAACGTTTTTAGCAGACCAATAGAAAGTAAGCTTATTGTATCCCTCGGGGGTTTCAATATCATACTCACCCTCGGGAGGCTGCCAATCGGAACCGGTTGAACCGTTAGTAGTTGTAGTAGTTTGTCCATTGTTCGGTGTATTACCAATAACAACGAATAAAACACTCAAAACGCCAATCAACATGCACGCCAACAATATTATAGGCACGTACTTGATTATTTTCTCTTTCATAACAAAGTCCTTTCGTTTTATCTATATTTTTGTTATTTCGAAATCAGTTATTCGCGCGTCCTGTTCTTTCAGTAACGTCGAGGATCTTCTTTTTAAGCTCCTCAGTTGCATAATCAGGTACTGCACGATATGTCCAGTTACCTTCTGCAACTGCGGGAGTATTTATTCTTCCCTCACTGTTGGGAAGCTCAAGGTAATCCTGAAGGGGTACCATTGCGAGATTTGCAGGGCTCGTCATTGCAAATTCGATTAATGCTTCAATAGCGTTCTGATCCTTTCTTCTCGGACACTCCTCTTCAAATCTTTCAAGCGCTTCGCCTACAAGATTTTCATACCAAGTTGCAGTACAGTCACTATCGTGAGAAGAAGCGTAAACTATACAGTTGGAATTGGGATAATTTCTGGGGAGATATTCGCTTTCTTCGTCGTAAAATGCAAAATGAAGCATCTTCATTCCGGGAAATCCTGTTTGTTCAAGAAGCTCTATAACATCCTCAGTAATAAGACCAAGGTCCTCAGCTATAATTCTTGAATCAGGGAGCGCCTTATCGATTGCTTCAAAAAGTGCAACTCCGGGTCCGATCTCCCAAGTGCCGTGACGCGCGGTATCGTGATGCGCGGGAATTGCATAATAGCTTGCAAAGCCACGGAAGTGGTCTATTCTTATGATATCGTAGAGGTCAAAATTCGCTTTTGCGCGGTTTACCCACCAAGCGAAATCCTGCTCTGCCATAAGCTCGTAATTATAAATGGGGTTGCCCCAAAGCTGACCGTCAACCGAGAAGCCATCCGGAGGACAGCCCGCAACGATAGTGGGATTGTAATTTCTGTCAAGCAAAAACTGCTCGGGTGCGCTCCAAACGTCAACACTGTCGTGTGCCACGTAGATGGGCATATCACCTATGATCACGATATTCTTTGAATGAGCGTAGTCAACAACCGCCTTCCACTCTCTCATAAACTCAAACTGAACCCATTTCCAGAAGTTCATTTCGGATTCAAATTCACTCTTATGTAAACGAGCTGTAGCTATATTCTTATGCTCATCACTCCAAAGTGTCCACTGACAGTAATTGTAGTGTACCTTAAGAGCCATAAAAAGTGCATAATCTTCAAGCCAGCTCTCTGTCTTTTTGCAGAATTCCTCATATTCTGCATTAGGAGCAAAGCGGGAGTACGCCTTGCGAAGCATATCGTATCTCGTGTTGAAAAGCCAACCGTAATCGATCTTACCCTGCTCATGATCGTAGGATTTGAGTTCTTCCTCTGTAAGCAATCCCTGCTTACAAAGAAGCTCAGGAGCAATAAAATAAGGATTACCTGCACAAGCTGCGGGAGACTGATAAGGACTATCGCCGTATGACGTGGGGTTGAGAGGCAATACCTGCCAGCATTTCTGCTTTGTTTCACTCAAGAAATCCACGAAATCGTAAGCGCATTTACCAAAATCACCAATGCCGTATTTAGCAGGTAATGAGCTAAGTGGCATAAGTATTCCGCTTTTGTGTGTAAATCCAAAGTTGTTTTTTGTATTATTCAAAACATTTCTCCTTTCCTTTGATAAAAGAAATATTTTTAATATTTCCACCAAATATTATAACATTTATACAAAAAAATGTCAATCATTTGTCAAATAATTGAGCAAAAAATATTAAACAAAAAGCACCGAGCATTTTCGGTGCTTTTTAACAAAGTTCATCTTATTCGACATTATTTATCCCTTGCTTCTCCACTTTCCCTTATCTTCCTGTCAAGTGCTTCTGCTATGGGATAGTAAACAGGGATCGTGACGAATATTATCCAGGATGGATGCCAGTTGCCGTAATACATACCCAAAACAAGATAAATAAATGCCATTAATACGGGATACGCAAAGTCTGAAAATCTTCTTTCGTAGATAGCTTCAACAAATGAATAATAGATTGGAATGGTAAGAAAGATCACCCAGGAGAGCGCCCAACCGCCAAGGATGTTATAAAATCCGCAAAGAAGATATGCGATAACGCAGATTATGGGATAAGGAACTGCAAGCCAGAGTCTTGTTTTTTTTACAGGCTTATTTACCTTAATATGTATATGACCGTTTTCTTTCTCATATACGGTCTCGGTATCGTCGTCATCGTCATCGATATCCTCAAGATCTTCAAGATCATCATCTAAATCGTCGAGATCATCATCAAAGTCATCATTACCCTTTTTAGAGGTTTCTATCTTGATTCCGCTAAGACTTATTTTTACTTTTTCTCCGTCCGAGCTCTCAACATATATGCCTGCTGGACCTATTTTCACTTTATCATCACCGTCATCGATATTGATAAATAAAGTTTCGTCATCATTTCCGCTTTCAGTTTTGGGTTCTTCCTTTGGATCTTCTTTTACTTCTTCACTCTTCTCTTCCTTTTTTCCATAAATAAGCTCGTCAAGAGAGAGATCATATATTTTCGCAAGTGCGATAAGATTATCGGTATCGGGGCTTGCTTCGCTTCTCTCCCATTTCGCAACTGCC
>CAZLIB010000140.1:0-3651 GCA_964559465.1 uncultured Lachnospiraceae bacterium | reverse complement strand
AACGGGAAGACATTCTCTAACAAGCTTTATCTTGGGATCGTCTTCAAATCCAAAGAAAGGGGTGCAAAGTGCAATAAGGAGACCAAGGATCAAGCCAACTGCCGCTACAACGCCAACGGCAATCAAAATATTCATAAAATCCATATCAAATCCTCCTTTTATGCAAAGATCTTATCAACGATTCCCGCAAGTCCCATAAACGCAAGGGAGAGGAAGGAAGCCGCAATAAGTGTGATAGCAACGCCTCTGAAGGGCTTCGGAACCTTTGTTTCATCAATGCGTGAACGAACGCCCGAGAAAAGAACCATTGCCAAAAGGAAACCAAGACCGCATCCGAGAGAGCTTATCATTGATTCGAGGAAATTGTAGCCGTCGTTGATGTTATTGATAGCAACACCAAGAACTGCACAGTTAGTTGTGATAAGGGGAAGGTATACGCCAAGTCCCTTATGAAGTGCAGGAATAAACTTCTTAAGCAGGAGCTCAACGATCTGCACGAGTGCCGCAATAATTACGATAAACACGATGGTCTGCATATATCCAAGGCCAAGAGGGTCAAGGACATATTTCTGAATAGGCCATGTAACTGCAGTTGCCATAAGCATTACCGCTGTTACGGCAACACCCATACCCGTTGCCTGGTCGATCTTCTTAGAAACGCCAAGGAAGGGGCAGATGCCAAGGAAACGGCTAAGAACGTAGTTGTTCACCAATACTGATGAAAGCAATATAACGATCAAATTCTTAAAAACTTCCATTTATGCTTCCTCCTTTTCTGCACCGCCGCAAGCGCCGGGATTACAGTGTGCTGCTGAAGGACAGCCTGCGCAAGAGAAGGATTTCTTCTTAGGCGCCTGTCCGTTAGAAATAACGTAAACAAGGGCGATAAGCAAGCCGTAAACCAAAAGACCGCCGGGTGCCTTAACGAGAATATCTATCTTATAGGGTTCAAGGAAAGGAATTGCGATACCCGCAAAGCTTGCTGCGCCGAACACCTCACGAACGAACGCCATAAGGCAAAGCGCAAACGTAAATCCGATACCCATTCCCACGCCGTCAAGCGCACTCTTGCCAACGGAGTTCTTGCATGCAAACATCTCTGCTCTGCCAAGAATAATACAGTTAACAACTATAAGGGGAAGATATACGCCAAGCATCTCGTAAAGAACGGGTACGAATGCCTGAACCAGCATCTGAACGAGGGTTACGAAGCCTGCGATGATTACGATGTAGGAAGGAATACGAACACTGTCGGGAATGATCTTACGAAGTGCGGAAATAAGCATATTTGAGCAAATGAGAACTATCATTGCCGCAATTCCCATACCAAATGCGCCAACGAGGTTAGTAGTAACCGCAAGAGTGGGACAAGTACCGAGGATAATAACGAATACAGGGTTTTCTTTGATAATACCCTTTGTAATGATTGAAAGATTACTGTTCTTACTCATTATTGTTCTCCTCCTTTGAAAATATTAACCGCCTTATAGGCATTGTTGATAGCTGCGTGGTAACCATCGGTCGTATAAGTTGAACCTGCGATGATGATATCCTCGTAGTTATCCTGAGTCTTGCCTGCGAACTGACCATAGAATTCTTCGGTTGCACAAACGTCGCCAAAGCCCTGAGATTCGCTCTGGTAAACTGTGTAACAGTCAAGAATTGAACCGTCGGGAGCGATAGAAATGCGAATTACAAGATATTCACCGCTTGCGCCGTAGTCGGACGAGCCCTTCTTACCGAAGCCGGATCCTTCAACCTCGAGAATGTAAACGCCGCCGTCAGTTACCTTAGCGGATTTAACCCTCTTGGAAATTCCGTCGAATGCGGAAAGATCAAGGTCTGTAACAACCGTTGCCTTGATTGCCGCAACTGCATTAGCTGCAACCTCGTTAGCCTCTCCGATAATATTGCCGTCAGCATCAACACCAACGAACGTTTCACCGATAACTACAACGTGACCTGCACCGTTATTTGCAACGTAGATAGCATCAACGCCTTCAACTACCTCAACAAAGAAGTGCTTTTCGAACTCAACGCCCTCTGTGCCGAGTGCCGCATTGAGATTGTCATTAAGGATCTGCTCAGGATCGCGAAGATCGACTGAACCGCCGCCAAGGATAACTGCTGCGTTAAGAGCATCCTTAACTGCCGCACGGTATGCCTTTGTGGAAACCGTAATACCTGCAACCGTGTCAACACCGTCGATAGTACCAACGTCAGCACCTACGTAATATCCGTTTGCATCAAGAACGGGAATCTCATTTTTACTATCCTTACCGTTACCGCCCTGGTCTGCAATAGTAATACATTTTGTACCTGCAACCTTACCGTCAGCACCAATACCGACCATCGTAACGTTACCTGTGTTAAATCCGGCAAATGTTACCTGAATTACGTAACCGCCGTTGCTTGCCTTATATACTTCGGTTACGCTCGTGGGCAACTCATAAGCAGAAAGGTCAACCTTTTCAAAGCTGCCACCGTCAGGAAGAACCTCAAGAAGCGCGCCGCTTGCAGCCGCGTCCTGCTGTGCCTTGATGATGGGAGCCGTGATCTCGTTTCCAACTGCAAGAAGCAAGGAAACTACAGTACAAATAATAAAGAGTACAAGAACGCTATTTATATGTTTTTTCATGCCTTCTTACCTCCAAATACTTTACGTGCTGTGAGGTTATCAATATATGGATTAAGGATATTCATCAAAAGAATCGCAAAGGATACGCCCTCGGGATAAACACCGAAATACCTGATGCAGAATGTAAGCAAGCCGGCTCCAAATCCGTAGATAACCTTGCCGAGAGCTGTTGAGGGGCTTGTAACGTAATCGGTAGCCATAAAGAACGCGCCAAGAATAAGTCCGCCTGAAAGTGTAAGAGCAAGTGCTTTCATCGCATCGCCTTCCATAAGGAATGATAATACGAACACGCTTCCGATATAAACAACAGGAATGTGCCATGTGATAACCTTGCGAACAAGAAGATATACACCGCCGATAAGAAGTGCGATAGCGCAGGTCTCACCGATAGAACCGCCGTGCGTGCCAAGAAGGAGAACCTTAAGATCAACTGCATTACCTGCCGCAAGATCTGCAAGAGGAGTTGCACCTGCAACCGCATCCACACCTGCAGGCACACCCGCAACTGCCATTGTGCTGAATGCAATAAGCATGAATACTCTTGCAGTGATAGCGGGGTTAACTACGTTGAAGCCAAGTCCGCCGAAGAGACATTTAACGATCACGATCGCGAAAAGCGAACCGACAACCGCCTGCCAAACAGGAAGGTCTGAGGGCAAGTTAAGACCGAGAAGAAGGCCTGTAACCGCTGCGCTCAAATCACCTATCGTCTGCTCTTTCTTTACGATTATGTTGAACAACGCCTCAAAGATAACACAGCTTGCAACACAGACAGCAACAACGAGAAGTGCTCTGAGTCCAAAGATAACGATACCTGCAACCGTTGCGGGAGCAAGTGCGATAAGAACGTCACGCATAATGCCTGCAGTTGACTTTTTACCGTGGATATGAGGAGAAACAGATATGTGTAAGAGCTTATCCATTAGCTTTTTCCTCCTTTAACATTTTTTTTGACAATTTCATCGTCTGTACCAAGGGGCGGCTTGCAGGACAACTGTAACTGCAGATACCGC
>CAZLIB010000139.1:0-3669 GCA_964559465.1 uncultured Lachnospiraceae bacterium | reverse complement strand
CGAATGCCATATTGTCATATACGGTCATGTGAGGATAGAGAGCATAGTTCTGGAAGAAGGTTAATCACGCCTTCTCTCTCACTAAATTCCTATTGGTAGCATTGTGATAAACTAATTCCGTTTTTTTCCGGAACTTTCATATAAGTTGTATTAGACTTATCTTTTACGTTGTCTATCATCATATTTATGAGTCTTTCGACACTCACCACTTCAACATTCTCGTTCAGCATACCCACAATAGTTCTGATGTCTTGATATGTGTGAGACCAAGGATGTACATTGATAATAGAATAAGCATCAATAGTAGTAATATCAGTTGAATAAGTATTTATTCGATCTGCAATATGCGATGGTGTGGTTTCCCACAACGAATCTCTGGGCTGAAGAAATGGCTTGCCATTTATCCAGATAACACCTCCCGGGTTAGCTCCAAAATACTTATATCCGTCATAAACGATGCCGCCCTTAACACTCGCAATACTTGCATAACCATTAAGAACGTTAACAAGATCTCCTTTTTGGTTTCCCCCGATAACTGTTACCACCGACAAATCAGATTTGGCCATATAAACATCAAGTTTATTTAGATAATCGGAAAAGTATTCCCCATTATTTTCTGCTGCAAAGCTGCCTGCATTTATATATCCTTGTCCTGAAACTGGGGCGCAAAAGTAATCATAAGGATTCGCTTTATGCATATAGGCATCTTCTAATACAAGGGGCATAAGATCACTTAATGATGGAGATATTGACCAAGTCACGGGGAAAGTGTCACTCTCCCTTCCCCATGCATTCATATAATTTGTAGAAAAAGTAGCCGTATTTTGCCAATAAGTTGCGTTGTCGCCGTCCGAAACAACAAATGCAACATAGTGCTTTCCTTGTTCTGCAGGAAGCATTGAGTCATTATTGGGTTGTTTGAATTTTTGTATTGAAAAGTCGTCAGCTACAAAAAATGTAATATTACAAGAGAAATCTGTAGGAATCACAAATTGGCCATATTTCGAAAAATACTCAACGTCACTATCTTCAGAATAGGTATATCCGAAGATAGGAGAATTATCATTAAGAAATTCATGAAGCGTTTGTTTAAAAAGGTCACCTACATCCGATACTTCATCGTAATAAATATAAAAAAGCTTATTACAAATGCCATAATCCTTAATAAATATATTGGTTTTTCCATTGGATTGATAATTTTGATGCACAAGACCATCACTTGATAGTTCGCTGATCACACAATCAAATAACCATTCATAAGTAAGCGCTTCATCTCTGACGTCAAATTTTTCAACAAGCCCAAGATTCTTATAAAATTCCACATCCTGTTCCACAACAGGAAGAAAACCTGTGATGCCCGCAAGAGTTGTTGCGATATTCACAGAAACATCACCTTGTTTATACACTATGTATCCAGGAGTGCTATAGCCCTCATCGCCAATTTCGGTATACGGCGTAGCTCCTTGAATTTCGTTATAATCATCAAGGGGGATCTTTGAACCCCATATTTGATTCTTAATATTTTCATCCCAATCATTAATGTACATATAAATCGCTTCTGAAAGAGAAATGGCCTCATATGTTACACCATAATTCTTTTGCGCGAGATCAAGATAGTACATATCTATGTTGGTATCGTTAGTTATATAATGAGAATCGACATAAAAAAGAGCATCCTTTCTTGCAAAAAGACCTTGTATTGCCTGTGCTGTTAAAAGCTCATCCTCGGAATAGTCATAGCCTTCGCTTTTCATATTAAGGACATAAATTTTCTTATCATCAGAAAGCTTTGTATTAGCATAGTAGGAAAACGAAGAGTTAACAGATGAGGTTTCTACATTTTTTCCGCACTCTTCACAAACGCCGTCGCCATTTTCATCCAAGTGAATACACTCTTCTTTTTTATCGCTATTATTCATTGTTGTATTGAACATTCCTTCAAGGAATGTACACGACGTAAGAATGGTATTCATAATCATTGATATAAAAAGCACACTGATGATCAGTCTTATCTTTTTCCTCATTCTTACCTCCTCTTTAGTCGTTAGGACTAATAACTAAATTTTAGACGTACAAAAATTCTACTGTACATCTAAGTTTGATCCCTCTACTATATAATCATCGGAATCAAGATCAATATCCGTTCCTTCGTGATAAAGACCCTTTTTGTAGATGTGTGGAAAATTAGTTTTATTGACGTATTTATCAAAAATGCTATGAGCGTGCAAGGTAAATGTGAGTATTGCATACCCAAATCCCAGAATACCCATAAAAACCGTGATTAGGAGATATATCCAATACACATTTCCAAATATCAAAAGTAAAATGATCGGAAGCACCATAAATATAAGCATCGCAACACTCTTTGGCAAGGAGCACAATGTAAATGCAATGCTATTTTTAATAATTCTGCCCATAGTATCACTATAAACGGCAATAATGCAATATTGAAACAATAAAAGTATTATGAGAAAAATATATAAAGCAATTTGAAGAATTGAAACAATCCAATGTGATGAAGCAAGTCCGGTTTTTATGCTAAATAAGTTCCCTGCGTACCCAATTCCGCCCATTAGAGCAGTCACCAAAACACCGGAAATAACGCTTTGTAACGTGTTGTTCTTTATGCCGCGAAAAAAATCAGAAAAAAAGCTGATGTCTTCACCCCATACAAGACGCCTTACAACATAAAATGCCCCTGCGGCACCAACGGAAAAAAAGGCAGTAGAAGGGATGAGCCATATATTCATCCTCGCTTGAATTGAATAAAGTTCGAGGGCATTATCAGATGTAATCTCTCCCAAAAGCATCATTTCCGCCGCGCACCATAAAATCACCGCAATTGTGGGCAATGCAAACAAAAAGGTCGCAACGCTTGTTTTAACTAAAATATTAAATTCAGATTTAAAAATATTAATAAAAGCTTCTCTTCTATTAAATGGTTTTTTATTATCCTTTGTTTCCATATTTACCCTTTACGGCAATTGCAGTGCTTTCGCACTGCAATTGCCCATTTCATTGTATATGACTTATTCAATCATACAGTTTAACCATTATTCACCCTGAGTGGATGAGAATTCCATTCTGTCTACGCAGCAATGGTAACCGGTCTTATTACCAATAACCAATACCACAGTCTGACCCTCGTAAGCAGAAAGATCATATGTCAATGCCTTGTAGTTTTCGGAATCTATTCTCTGCAATTCACCTACGCTAACGAGATTTCCGTTTGCGTCAAGAACGTAAACGCCAAGCTCTGCAAGTTTAGAATTATCGAAATTACCAGAAGCCTCATCATCATAGCTACCACCGTTCTGACCAAAGAATGTTCTTGCATAAGCAGTCAGGAATTTGTGGTTTTCATCAATCTTTACCTTAAAGTAAACATATGAAACTACATTTTCATTATCATCTCTTGTGTCTGCATTCAAGCAAAGTCCCTCACCGTGAACTTCAACCTTTGAATTACCAGAAAGTCCATTGGGGCTACGATTGAGCTGCACGAGTGTGTTCCTATCAATTTGAAGCATATTTTCAGGAATTGCCTCAAGTGCCTCATATTGGCTTTCTTTGATACCGGGGATGATTTCTTCTTCGTCAGCAACGCCTGATGAGAATTCCATTCTATCGATACAGCAGTGATAACCTGTATTTGTACCAATAATTATT
>CAZLIB010000138.1:0-3678 GCA_964559465.1 uncultured Lachnospiraceae bacterium | reverse complement strand
ATAAATCAAAATTCACAACAAAAAAGAACCTCAAAAGAGGTTCTTTTTTCTTTTATTTATTCTTCATAACTGCAAGGGCGCACCAGCCGTTATCGTCAATTCTCTCTATAACCTTCAAGGCATATTCGTTAAGCTTTGCAATAACGTCGTCTGCTCTTTCCTTTATTATTCCCGAGCAAAGAAGAACGCAATCGTCCTTCATAAATCTGCCAATGTCAGGTGTCATTCTTATAATGATGTCTGCCACGATATTCGCGCAAATAAGGTCGTACTTGCCACCGTCAAGATCAACCTGCTTAAGCAAGTCGGATACCTCACATGTAATATTTGTCTGACCGCTTTCTGCAATATTTTCGTTTGCCACCTTTACCGCAATGGGGTCAATGTCGTATGCCCTGCACTCTCCTGCACCAAGCTTTGAAGCGCAGATTGCAAGTATACCGCTACCAGTGCCCACGTCAAGCATTCTCACGCCCGGCTTTGTGTACTTTTCAAGAAGCTCGATAACAAGTCGCGTTGTTTCGTGTGAGCCCGTGCCAAATGCCATTCCGGGGTCCATTTTGACAACTATCTCGCCCTCTTTGGCTTCGTATTCCTCCCACATAGGAACGATCACCGTTCTTTTGCCAATGTGCAATGTGGTATAATACTTCTTCCAGGAGTTAGCCCAGTCCTCTTCATTCACGCCAACGATCTCAACCTTGGGCTCTACGCCCTCTGCTTCAAGTCGCTCACAAATAAAGGAGATCGCCATATTATAGTTCTGCTCTGCAGGCAGGAAAAGCGAAACCGATGCCACAGTCTTATCTGCATTGAGAATACTCTCGTCGATAAGGTCACCATAGCAGGTCTTAAGGTCGATATCGGAATAATCCTCGACCATAAGATTGTTGTCAAGCACGCTCATAATTGCCACCGCTGTGTCAAGATGCTGAAGCTTTACCGTAACCTTTATCTGGGTCCAATCTTTAATTTCAGTGGTTTCACCACAGATGTAATCCGGATCTGTCATAAACTCCCCCTAATTAAATAAATTCTTGAAAAAGCTCGTTCTTTTTTTGTAATTGCTCTCACCGCAGGAGTCAGCAAATGCACGCATATGATCCTTCTGCTTTTGTGAAAGTCCCTTGGGGATCTCAACAACCGTAGTGAAGATAAGATCTCCGCGTCGGTTGGGATAATTGAGATTTTGAATTCCCTTTCCGCGCAAGGTAAACTGTGTACCGGGTTGCGTTCCCTCGGGAATATCGTATCTCTGCTCGCCCTCAAGCGTGGGAATGTCTATTTCCGCGCCAAGAGTTGCCTCAGCAACCGTTACGGGCACGTCGCAGTAGACATTATAGCCCTCACGTCTGAATATCTTGTGTGGCTTGATGGTGACCTGAATGATAAGATCACCTGCAGGAGCGCCGTTTCTGCCGTCAGAGCCCTGTCCGCGAAGGGCAATTCTTTCGCCCTCGTTTATACCTGCGGGAATATCTACGGAAAGCTTTTTGGTTATCTTAACGTAACCCGTTCCGCGACAGGACGAGCACGGATTTTTGATTATCTTACCCGTTCCGCGACAGTTCTCACAGGTAACGGTCGTTTGGAACTGCATACCGCCCATTCTCTGCATAACGCGCTTATGACCCGTTCCGTGACAGGACGAGCAGGTTTCTGCCTGGGTTCCCTTTTCTGCGCCCGAGCCGTGACACTCGTCACATTTTTGTATTCTGTTATATGAAATATCCTTCTTTACGCCGAATGCTGCTTCCTCAAAGGTGAGTGTAATACGGACACCAATATCCTCACCACGTTGGGGTGCGTTTCTTCTATTAGAAGAACCTCCTCCAAAATCTCCAAAACCACCGCCAAAAAAGCTACTGAAAATATCGCCTATATCACCAAAATCCGAGAAGCCGCCATAGCCGCCTCCCGCAGTCTGATCAAATGCCGCGTGACCGAACTGGTCGTATTTCGCTTTTTTATCGGGGTCGGAAAGCACGCTATACGCCTCGTTGACCTCTTTGAATTTCTGCTCCGCCTCGGTGTTGCCGGGATTCATATCGGGGTGATATTTCTTTGCAAGTGTCCTGTATGCCTTCTTTATTGATGCCTCGTCGGCGCCTTTATTTACGCCTAAGACCTCATAATAATCTCTTTTATCTGCCATGATGTTCTCTTTTCAATAAACTGACATAGGAAAGGACGAAGAAACGCCCTTTCCTTATCATTTTTAAATATTACTGATTTGTTTTATCCTCAAAGCCCGCGTCATAGTATGTGCCATTGTCAGCGTCACCCTGTGCTCCGCCAAAATCAGCGTTAGGATCACCCTGAGCCGCGCCTGACTGCTTATAAAGCTTTTCAGAAACCGCATAGAATGCCTGCTGGAGAGCCTCTGTATCTCTCTTGATAGCCTCTGTGTCGTTTGTCTTAACTGTTTCTTTAAGCTTTTCAATGCCTGACTTAACATCTGCAAGGTCACTTTCGGGAAGCT
Source organism: uncultured Lachnospiraceae bacterium (assembly GCA_964559465.1). GTDB lineage: Bacteria > Bacillota > Clostridia > Oscillospirales > CAG-272 > RGIG4608. Next base: position 1,196 of record CAZLIB010000138.1, on the reverse strand, counting down.
TGTCGCCAATCTCCGCAAGTGTCTTTTCGCTCTGGAAGATAAGTGTGTCAGCGTGGTTCTTCACGTCAACCGCTTCCTTCTGCTTCTTGTCCTCTTCAGCAAATCTTTCTGCATCGCGAACTGCTCTGTCGATATCCTCTTTACTCATATTTGTAGAAGATGTAATGGTAATATGAGTTTCCTTGCCTGTTCCCTTGTCGCAAGCGGTTACGTTAACGATACCGTTAGCGTCAATATCGAACGTTACCTCGATCTGAGGAACTCCACGGGGAGCCGCAGGAATACCGTCAAGATGGAATCTACCAAGTGTTGTGTTGCCTGCCGCCATTTCACGCTCACCCTGAAGAACGTGGATCTCAACAGAGGTCTGACCGTCAGCAGCTGTAGAATAGACCTGACTCTTCTTTACGGGGATGGTTGTGTTTCTATCAATAATTCTGTTGAATACACCGCCAAGTGTTTCGATACCGAGTGAAAGAGGTGTAACGTCGAGAAGAAGAAGGTCCTTAACATCTCCGCCAAGAACGCCTGCCTGGATTGCCGCGCCAACAGCTACGCACTCGTCGGGGTTGATGCCCTTGAAGGGCTCTTTACCGATAAGCTTCTTAACTGCTTCCTGAACTGCGGGGATTCTTGTAGAACCGCCAACAAGGAGAACCTTGTCGATCTGATTTACGGAAAGACCTGCATCGGCAAGTGCCTTCTTTGTAGGAATTATAGTTCTATCTACAAGGTCGGATGTGATTTTGTCAAATTCAGCTCTTGTGAGAGTTGCATCAAAGTGGAGAGGGCCTGCAGCAGTTGCTGTAATGAAAGGAAGATTAATATTTGTGCTTGTCATGCCGGAAAGCTCGATCTTTGCCTTTTCAGCAGCTTCCTTAAGACGCTGCATTACCATCTTGTCGTTTCTGAGGTCAACACCGTTTTCAGCCTTAAATTTATTTACCATCCAGTCGATAAGACGCTGGTCGAAGTCATCACCGCCGAGCATCGTGTCACCGTTTGTTGCAAGAACCTCGAATACACCGTCGGAGATCTCAAGAAGAGATACGTCGAACGTACCGCCGCCAAGGTCGAATACCATTACCTTCTGGTCGTTTTCCTTGTCGATACCGTATGCGAGAGCCGCCGCAGTGGGCTCGTTGATGATTCTCTTTACCTCAAGACCTGCGATCTTACCTGCGTCCTTCGTTGCC
>CAZLIB010000137.1:0-3701 GCA_964559465.1 uncultured Lachnospiraceae bacterium | reverse complement strand
GAAATCCCCGTCGGTATCTTCAACGCAAAAAAGACAAATAACCCTCGCAGAACCGAGTCGCCTGACTCGGACTGTGGGGGTTATTTTGATGATACACACTATAAGCTCCGTGGAAAGGAACGAGCGAGGTTCAAAGAAATGCTCGAAGATCTTCTTTCTGCCGTACCCGATACGCTCACCGTGGACGAGGTCGTAGAGCTCACGGGCTACAGCCGAAAAACAATCCTTCGCTACGCGCAGAGAAAATACATATATGCCGTGAATATTATGGGCAAGTATTACATATCAAAACAGAGTATTATTAACTATCTCGCCACCGATAAAGCGTTTAAGAATACGCAGAAAACGGAGTGGCACGAAAGAGTTATATTGAAATTTCAAGCAGAAATAGATTGAATTATTTCAAATTACAGTGCAAAATTGAAATAACGTGCTGATTTTTATGATGTTATTTCAATTTTGCTTGACAAATTGAAATAAATGGCATATAATACTATTAGAAATTTCAATTTGGAGGTAATGTTATGAACAAAGCCGGAAAATTCGTTTCAAATCTTTCTGGTGAAGCAGAATACAAATCTTTTTTACCGTCTGCACTTCCGCCCGAACTCGAAATGGACGAGGAAATGGTATCCCTACTTGTAAACGCAAACAAGCAGCTCTATGCACTTGAAAGCATATCCGCACACATTCCCAGCATTAAATTGTTTACCTCAATGTATGTGAGAAAAGAAGCATTGATGTCTTCACAGATGGAAGGTACACAGGCAACCCTTGAGGATGTTCTTGATCCTATGATAGATAAAAATGCAAATTTGGATGTTTCGGACGTTGTAAATTATATCAAGGCCACCGAATATGCTCTTGGGCGTTTACACTCTCTTCCGCTTTGCAATCGACTCATTAGAGAAACGCATGCCGTTCTCATGGAGAATGTCAGAGGACAAGAGAAGTGTCCCGGTGAATTCAAGAATTCTCAAAACTGGATAGGCGGTAAAGGAAGCACGCTGAAAAACGCAAGATATATTCCACCGAATCCAACCGATACGATTGAGTGCATGTCTGACCTCGAAAAGTATATGAATTCGGATGATACTCTTGATGTGCTTATTCAGGCAGCATTGATACACTATCAGTTTGAAACCATACACCCATTTCTTGACGGTAACGGTCGTGTAGGTAGATTGCTCATTACGCTGTTTTTGATAGAGAAAAAGGTTCTTACCTCACCTGCGCTCTATATCTCGTATTTCCTAAAAAGTAATCGTATTGAGTATTACGATAGAATGACCGAGGTCAGAAGCAAGGGCAACTACGAACAATGGATCAAATTCTTCCTCCGTGCGGTTGCAGAATCCGCAGAAGATGCAATTATCACGGTAAACGCGCTTCATAGACTGCACGAAGAAAACATTGTAAAGCTTGAAGCTCTCGGTAGAGCGAAAGCTAATGCGATAAAGCTCTTCGAATATGTTGAACAGAATCCCATCATCGAAACGCAGAAAACCGCCGATGCTCTTGGGCTTAGTTACAATACAGTTGCAACGGCAATCAAGAACCTTTGCACTCTCGAAATCCTTGATAAAAGCAAAGGTGATTCGAGAAGCAAGACATTCGCTTATACAGCTTATTTGGATATTCTAAAAAAGGGAACGGAATAAAGAAACGGCACAGCCTCACCATGACGGTGGGACTGTGCTTTTTCCGTGGTTAACGAGGGTATAAATGCAAAAATGTCAAATTTACCCTCGTTAACTCGACTTTAATATAATACAAATACAATTGGGATGTGGTCAAATAACCATGCCTCGTAACTTAGTCTACAATAATCGAGATGCCTGCTCCGACACAATCCTTAGAAATGCGATATTTTATATCAGCCGTAATTTTAACTTTGCGTTTTATATTATGCAAGTATTCTTTTAGTTCTGCCTCGTCAAATGGAACAAACAACTGATTAGTAATATTGTATTCTATACGACCTGACTCATCTTTTTTGATATTATCAGATAATTCTTCTAATTCGACATCAGAGAATTCAACCTTGAAGTTCGACATCGAAAATTCAATAAACTTGCTGTCAAGAACAAAATAATAGTTGTTCATATGAGGGAATCGTAATTCCGATGCGGTTTGAATGACATTAAATAGCAAGGTCTTGTCATCCTCATTCCATTTTTTGTTCTTGTCACCGACTACAATATCAACATCAATTCCGTTTTGAGCAATTATATCAACAAGATACTGTTGTTTGTTTCTGTTCTTATATGAGAATTTCTCATGCTTTAGCCATTGGAATATTGTATTTAAGAAACAAACTCCTAAATTTTGCTGAATTGAGTCGACAAAGTATGATGAAAATTCTTCTTTTTTGAACAATAAAGAAGGTACTACTGTTTTGAACACTGTGACATTCTTCTTTTCGCATACAGGATGGGGATTTTCCTTATCTGCTGTATCACTTTTAAAAGCAAAACAAGAAAACTGAGATGTAGCATACGAAGTCACTGTATGCAAACAATGCTCCTTGAAATCACCAAGCATGTCTTCCGTTATGGGGTTGCTTTCGGCATCAGCTATCTCTTCCGTTTTGTATTTTTTATCAAATACAGACTTCAACAATAAAATATTATCATTAAGCGAATCATCATCCAATTTATCGGAAAATATATCGTTAAACTGTTGATAGGTAGCCTTGATTGATTCCATATTTTCAGTCGGGAAATATCGACTATAAACAGAAAAAGTACCATTAGGAATAAGTATGTCAATGACCTTTGCTAATTCTTCTTCTTTCCAAACGGCGCTAAGTGCTGTAAACACAAAGAAGTCAAGAATCACTGTATCAATAATCATCCATTTCGCTTCTTTGAGATCCATATACTCCCACAAATGCATCAAAGACTGAATATATTTAAACTATATATTTTCTTGTCTGCTGTAATCTCTTAAACTGGGTAGTTCACTTTCTCCTACCATGATGACAGGTACCACCTGCCACCGTATAGGTAGACTACACCCTTGGTAGTTAAGCATAAAATTTTGAATAATTCCTTACAACCCACATCAAAGACCACAGATTTTTCTTTGTATTGTGGGCATTTTTTGTTTTTTAACCCATAACCCCGACTCCATAGTTCATTTACCGACCCACAGATAAAATCGAGGCAAAAGTGCGAAAACCCCTTGAAAACAGTCGGCGTTGCCGTCTGCTGTGAAGTGCGGCAGGGCGTTTACGACCCAGACGCTTTAACCTGCTTGATTTTCGACCCTGCGAAAATCAGAGTTTTGACTCTCGATCGTGCTTTTTCCACCGCCCCAAATTTGCCCTCATTTTGCCGTTTTTCAGATCTTTCGGGTACTACCTCTGTCGAGGGCGCTCTTGTGCCATTTTGGGCTTGAAAAACGCACAGACTCTGTGCGTTTTCCGTTTCGTTATTCGTTTGGTTGGGTGTTTGTCTTGCCCCTGCGACCATTTTTTAAATTTGCCCGAATGTCATCAGCATTTTGAACGGCTCTTGCTGCCTCAAGTCGTTTTGCAAGGTTTGCTTGTTCTTCCTCGCTAATATCCCCACGGAAGATAATCGTTAGGTATTTCTTCGGGAAAATATAGGTCACACCGCCGTATTTATTCGTTGCTTTTAGACGGTATAGGTTGGGGTGCTTTTCCATTGCCACCTTGAGCTTCTTTTTCAGCTTTG
>CAZLIB010000136.1:0-3731 GCA_964559465.1 uncultured Lachnospiraceae bacterium | reverse complement strand
GGAAGGTATGCTTTCATAAGGTTAACTCTTGTCAAAAATTCGTTTGCAGAGTAAACACCCTTAAGGTTTTCACCGGGAATATTCATAAAGTTGGGAAGACCTGCGCCTGAACCGATAAAGATCGCCTCATAGCCCATAGCGAAGAGCTCATCAACCTCGATTGTTCTGCCAACAACTACGTTTGTTTCAACCTTAACGCCAAGCGCCTTAAGATTTTCAATTTCGTCTGCAACGATCTTTTTGGGAAGACGGAATTCGGGGATACCGTAAACAAGTACGCCGCCTGCAAGGTGGAGTGCTTCAAAAATTGTAACCTCATAGCCCATCTTTGCAAGGTCGCCCGCGCAAGTAAGACCTGAGGGGCCTGCACCGATGATAGCGCACTTATGTCCGTTGGATTCGGGCTTTTGGGGTTTTTCTGTTGCGTGAGCGTTGTGCCAGTCTGCAACGAATCTCTCAAGACGTCCGATAGCAACGGGCTCACCCTTGATGCCTCTTACACACTTGCATTCGCACTGTGTTTCCTGGGGGCAAACGCGTCCGCAAACTGCAGGAAGAGAGGAGCTTTGTGCAATTATCTGATAAGCGCCTTCAAAATCGCGTTCCTTGATCTTTGTAATAAATGCGGGAATGTCTATAGCAACGGGGCAGCCGCCAACACAGGGCTTATTCTTGCAGTTAAGGCATCTTTCTGCCTCGTTCACTGCCTGCTCCTCTGTGTAGCCAAGCGCTACCTCAAGAAAGTTACCGTTACGGACCATTGGATCCTGAACGGGCATTTCATTCTTTTTAAGACTCATGTTGGGCATATTATTCTACCTCCTTCTTGAAGAGATTGCATGTCTCCTCGTGCTTCTGTCTTTCAAAGCCGCGGTACATTGATGAACGCTCAATAGCTTCATCGAAATCAACAAGGTGACCGTCAAAGTCGGGACCGTCAACACAGGCAAACTTTGTCTTTCCGCCAACGGTAAGACGGCAGCCGCCGCACATGCCTGTTCCGTCGATCATAATGGGATTCATTGAGACCACTGTGGGAATGCCGTACTTCTTTGTGAGCTGGCAAACGAATTTCATCATTACGAGAGGACCGATAGCGATAACCTCGTCGTACATGTGACCTTCCTCAATAAGACCGAGAAGGGCATTTGTAACAAGACCCTTTGTTCCGTGTGAGCCGTCATCCGTCATGACCTCAAGAACATCGGAAACTGCTGTGAATTCGTCTTCAAGGATAACAAGATCCTTATTTCTGAATCCGATAATGGAGTGAACCTCTGCACCGAGATTATGAAGCTTTTTAGCGATGGGATATGCAATAGCACAGCCAACACCGCCGCCAACGACCGCTACCTTTTTGAGCTTGTCGGTATGAGAGGGAACGCCAAGGGGTCCGACAAAATCGTGGATATACTCACCCTCTTCAAGACGGTTGAGCTTTTCTGTTGTTGAGCCAACTATCTGGAAAATAATTGTGATCGTACCTGCTTCTCGATCAAAATCTGCGATAGTAAGTGGAATTCTTTCGCCCACCTCATCAACGCGAAGAATGATGAACTGACCGGGCTCTGCTTTCTTGGCAACAAGGGGAGCATCCACTTCCATAAGTGTTACCGTGGGATTAAGGATTTTCTTTTTGAGAATTTTGTACATTTTTATACCTCTTTTATGTAAAAGTATCTTATTAATTATATGTGCAACAAACATACTCGTATATTATAGCACAAAAAAGCAAAAAAAGTCAATGATTTTCGTTAGCATTTTAACAATTTGCTGATTTTCGGTTTTTTTGATAGAAAAATGTGTGTACGGAAGTATCTTTGTAGTGATTTTTCACAAACAAAAGCTCCGTTTTCTGTAACGGAGCTTTTAGAATTTTCTTTGATTAATCGTCGTTTTTGTCGGTGTACTTAAGCTCAAAGTGAATGAGAATGCTCATTAGCGCACGCAAAATGAAAACCGCGGAAAGAACGAGGAGCTCGTCCAAATCCTGAACCAGAACTGTTTTGAGAATTTCAGCACCGAGCTTGAATTCAAGACCTGTAGCAAGACCCTTCGCAAGATGCGTCTGGATCTTTATGTGTTTTTTCATAAAGGTATTCTGAATATATTCCCAGAATGCTTTTAAAGATGTCCAGAAAATAATAAAAACACCTAAAAATTCAAGAATGTATACAAAATACGGTAACATAAATACAAGTACGTCGTGTAAAAAGTTCATATTGCTTCTCCTGTGATCAGTAGTAATCTTGTCCTTGTCCTAAACATTATAGTGCTTTGTACGAATTTTGTCAAGATTTATTTAAATAATTACAAATTTAATATTTTTTACTATATATTCAATGTTACGTTTTTTATTGACAAATAAAATGCGCTGTGATATAATAAAATGATTTATTTTGCTCTTTTTCCGACAGATTAAGGAGCAGGGTAGATACAAATATCAGTTTTATGAAAAATATTATAAAAAATCTTGAAAGGTAGGATTTAGTATGTCTTTTTTCTTCAATACCATTGATGTACCGCTCAAAAAGAATACGTCAAGCGAGCCATCAGTGCGTATGACCGATGTAAAAACGGTTACTCTTCCGACACAGATGCATATCGGTACACCTGCTACACCCGTAGTTAAGATGGGCGATATGGTAAAGGTTGGACAGTTGATCGCACAGGCAAACGGTGAGCTTTCATCTCCCGTTTATGCAAGCGTTTCAGGTAAAGTCACAAAGGTTTCAGATTACGTAACCTATGCGGGCGACCGCGTTCCTGCCATCACGATCACATCTGATGGCGAAATGACTCTCTGTGATGAATTGCAAATTCCCACGGTTACAAGCCGCGACGAGCTTATCGAGGCGATCCGCAACAGCGGTGTTGTAGGTCTTGGTGGAGCAGGATTCCCCACACACGTTAAGTACAACGTTGATTTCAGCAAATTAGAGGTTCTTATCGTAAACGGAACCGAATGCGAGCCCTATATCACAAGCGACGATCACACAATGCAGGAGCGCGTTGACGATATCGAGTTTGCTCTCAAGGCTATGCAGAAGCATTTTGGCATTAAGAGAATCGTTATCGGTGTCGGCGACAATAAAAAGGCGGCTATTGAAAATATGAAGGCGCTTGCTTCCCGCATGGAAGGCGTTGAAGTTACGACATTCCCATCAAGCTATTCACATGGCGGAGAAAAAACGGTCATCTATCACACAACTAAAAATGTAGTTTCCGTTGGTATGCTTCCCATCGACGTAGGTTGCCTTGTCAGCAACGTTACAACCATCGCAAGCATCGGTAATTATCTCAAAACGGGTATGCCCTTTGTTGAAAGATACGTTACTGTGGACGGCGGTTGTGTTAAGACACCTAAGTGCGTGCTTGCGCCCATCGGTGTTTCCGTTGAAGAGCTTGTCGGCTTTGTAGGTGAGCTTGCATGCGATCCTCATAAGGTTGTTTACGGCGGTCCTATGCTCGGTATCACAGTTCCCAATATGAGCGCCCCCGTACTTAAGACGACAAATGCGGTTCTTCTCCTCTCTGAAAAGGAAACGGAATTCCCCAAGCAGACAGCTTGCATTCGTTGCGGTGAATGTACAAATCAGTGTCCCCTTGGTCTTGCTCCTGCAGCTATCTCCAAAGCGTATGGAAAAAGAGATGTCGATGCTCTTAAAAAATTGAATGTTAATGTTTGTATGGAGTGCGGTATCTGCAGTTACATTTGTCCTGCAAGCCGC
>CAZLIB010000135.1:0-3734 GCA_964559465.1 uncultured Lachnospiraceae bacterium | reverse complement strand
AAGAAAACGGGCGTATTCGCCTGCGCGGCGGGCGCCACCTTTTGAAAAAGGTGGATGAAAACCTTTTATCGCTTGGTTCGTGCGAACAATGTGCGCGACAAATCAAAATTTGAAAGCAAAACAAAAAGCATCATTCACACGAATGATGCTTTTTATTCTTTTTAACTAAATATCTCTTCTGCCTTCGATAGCACGGTAAAGAGTTACCTCATCAGCATATTCAAGGTCGCTGCCCACGGGGATTCCATATGCCAATCGCGTTATCTTGATCTCAAACGGCTTAAGGAGTCGCGAAAGATACATAGCGGTCGCCTCACCCTCAACGGTGGGATTGGTCGCAATAATTATCTCCTTAACCTCGTCGTCAGCAAGACGCGCAAGAAGCTCCTTTATCTTGAGCTTATCGGGCGTTACGCCGTTCATCGGAGATATCACTCCGTGAAGCACGTGATAAAGACCGCGGTATTCCCTTACCTTTTCCATTGAAAGCACTGCCTTTGTGTCCTCAAGCACCATAATCGTGCTTTTATCACGGCTTATATCGTTGCAAACCGAGCAAAGCTCCTTATCGGTGAGTGACTGACACACGGGGCAAAGGTGTACCTTCTCCTTGGCTTCAATTATAGTATTAGCAAAGCTCGCCGCTTCTTCATCGCTTAATTCAAGTATGGAAAAAGCAAGTCGCATAGCGCTCTTTCTTCCAATTCCGGGAAGGCGTGCAAACTGCTCGGAGAGCTTTTGCAATGCTTCAATATGCTCTGCCATATCAGAACATACCGGGCATGCTCATCTGTCCTGTAATGGATGCCATTTCCTTTTCATTTGTATCGTTAACTCTCTTTATTGCCTCGTTGATTGCGGCAACAAGAATGTCGGAAAGCATTTCAACGTCATCGGGATCAACGATCTCGGGCTTGATGTCGATGGAAAGGATCTCTCTCTTGCCGTTGATCTTAACACCAACAACTCCGCCGCCTGCGCTTACTTCATATTCTCTTGCGTCAAGCTCCTCCTGCTTCTGAGCCATATCCTCCTGCATCTTCTGTGCCTGCTTGATCATTGCGTTAAGATTATTTGAGCCACCGCCCATTCCGCTTGGAATTCTTGCCTTCATTTTATATTTCCTTTCAATTATTTATAAAATTATCAAAGTCATCAAGGTATGAGATATCATCCTCTAATTTTACCTTACCGTTGTCCTGCTCGTAAATGATGTCACTCTCACTGTAGCTCTTTTCAAGATACCTTGACAGTGCCATAGCAAGCGCGCTCTTTATATTTGGCTTATCTATTGCGAACACAGCCATAATATTATTCATATCGGTAAGCACATGTACCTTTGAATCTTCACCAAGATATGCTCTTGTTTTCTTCAAAAAGCTATATGCCGCCTTATCGAGTCCATTCACCGACTGTACCGCCTCGCTCCATGCCTTAAGTGGCTTAAACGCCTTTGCATCGGGTGCTATATCTACCTTTTTGGAAGTGGGCTTTATATCCGAAGTAAGTAAAAATTTCACTTCATCTTGCTTCTTTTCCTCATTTTGTGACTCGTCAACTTTTTTCGGTTGCGGCTTTTTTTCTTTTATTTCAGTTTTCTCCTCTGCAACCGCTACTGGAGCAACTGCACCCGAGGACATCATCGCCTCAAGCTTTGCAATTCTGTTAAGCAACGCCTCAGCCGAGGTGCTTAAGCTATCGTCACACATCTTAACGAAGCAAAGCTCCGCGATTATTCTCTTTACCGCGCCGCTTGCCTGCATAGAAGCAAGCGCTTCCTCAAGCATCTTGCAGTGGTAGATAAGCATCTCCCGCGTGAATTTTTCCGCAAGATAGGAAAGGTTCTTTGCTTCAAAGTCGGTAAGGTCGAGATATTTCGCACTATCCTTGACCGTTTTTACCACTAAAAGATCGCGATAGAGCGAGATAAGATCCTGCCAGAAAACGGTTATATCCTTTGATGACGTAACAACCGCATCAATTTGAGCGAACAAAAATTCAAAATTCTTTTCGGCTATAGCGCGTGTAACGTCCATCATCAGCTCTCTGCCTGCGCTACCGATAGTTTCATTGACTGCAGAAACGCCTATTTTTTCTCCGCTTGACGCACAAAGCTCAAGCAAGCTGATGCTATCACGCATACCGCCCTGCGAATAACGTGCGATAAGGCGCGCCGCGTCGTCATCTATTGCAATATTCTCATTCTCGGCAATATACTTGATGCGAGAGGTAAGAACATCGGTTGCAATTCTTCGGAATTCAAAGCGTTGACATCTTGAAACTATAGTTGCGGGCAGCTTATGAAGCTCAGTTGTCGCAAGAATAAATATCGCGTGTGAGGGGGGCTCTTCAAGAGTTTTGAGCAACGCATTGAACGCGCTGTTTGAGAGCATGTGAACCTCGTCAACGATATAAACTCTGTATTTCAAAAATGAGGGCGAATAGATTACCTCGTCACGAATATCACGGATATTATCAACACCGTTGTTTGAAGCTGCGTCCATTTCAAGCACGTCTGTCGTTGAGCCGTTTTCGATAGCCAAGCAAGATGGGCAAACACCGCAAGGATTACCGTTCTGCACGTCCTCACAGTTAACTACCTTTGCAAGAATTTTAGCACAGGTGGTCTTTCCGGTTCCACGTGAGCCGCAGAAAAGATAGGCGTGATTGAACTTACCCTCGGTCGCCTCCTGCTTTAAGATTGAGGTAATATGATCCTGCCCGCAAACCTCTGAAAAGGTCTTGGGACGCCACTTTCTATATAGTGCTTGATGCATAAATTACCTCCTAAAAATCAATAAAAAGAAAAGCCACGAAATAAGACCATACACCTTAAGATCGAACGTCACCCCTATGCGACGTACATACCTACTGCTCAAAGCAGGCGCCCTCGCGGCACACCGGATTGACTGCTTAGTGCTGCTTGGTTCCCCACCTGACACGCTTCACAATTTCCGATTGCGCAAGACCCACTTCTCAACACAGCAGAATACGACACAGACCATAAAAGCTCAGCCCTCAAAAAAGGAATGAACCCCTGCTGTAGCGGATTTCAGGTACAGGGCTCCGCTAATTCCCCGGCTGGTATGGCCTTATTTCGTAGCTTTTACAATACTAATATATTATACCAAATATATCTCTTTTTTGCAAGTGTTTTTTTATGATTTTTAATTAAACTTATAAAATATCTTCTCATATACTGAAAATTGAAAGATTTTTTATCAAAGGAGGCAATTATGGCCGAAGAAGCATACAACGGTTATATGATAATTAAGGTATCCACCGCAAGTGGAGCAATCCCCGTTGAAGGAGTAACAGTAATTGTTCAAGGCAAGGATGATAATAATCAGAACGTTTTTCATTCCCTTTTGACCGATCGCGACGGGCTTACAAGAAAAATCGCCCTGCCCGCGCCATCTCGAAACCTTTCAGAAGCGCCCGATCCTGCCGCAAGACCTTACTCAACTTACAGCGTGGACGTATATAAAGAGGGCTACTATCCCCAGCATTATACGGGTGTGCCGATATTCGAGGGCATAACCGCCGTTCAGAACGCGCGAATCATACCTATATCGGAGTTTGACGCGCAAGATCCGTATTATAACGAGGGACAAATATTTAACGAATATGAAAATCCCGATCTTTAGGCAAGAGAGAATAATACGAACCCGTTTTTAAAAGGCATATTTTTCGCATTAATTCGCCCAAAGCCCTCGCAATATCTTATATTGCTT
>CAZLIB010000134.1:0-3753 GCA_964559465.1 uncultured Lachnospiraceae bacterium | reverse complement strand
ATAGACCACCTCAAGGCAATGCTCACACAGGCAAAGGCAGAGGGCGTGAACAAGGTAAGAATTCACACTCTTATCGACGGCCGTGACGTTGGAGAAACATCTGCTCTTGATTATATTCTTCCCTTTGAGGATTTTCTTGCTTCTCTCAACGGCGACGGCTTTGACGCACGCATCGCAAGCGGCGGCGGCAGAATGAAGATCACTATGGACAGATATGAGGCAAACTGGGCAATGGTTGACCTTGGTTGGAAGACACACGTTCTTGGTGAGGGCAGACAGTTCACTTGCGCAGCAGATGCAATAAACGCGTACCGTGCAGAATACAAGGTTATCGACCAGGATCTTCCCCCCTTCGTTATCGCAGAGGGTGGAAAGCCCGTTGGAACTATCAATGACGGCGACAGTGTTATCTTCTACAACTTCCGCGGTGACCGTTCCATCGAGATCTCAAAGGCATTTGAAGGCGGCGCAGATTTTGATAAGTTCAACAGAGTTCGCGTTCCAAGCGTAGTTTACGCAGGTATGCTCGAATACGACGGTGATCTTCATATCCCCTCAAAATATCTTGTAAATCCCCCCGAGATCACGAATACTCTCGGTGAGTATCTCACAAACACAGGCGTTAGCCAGCTTGCCATCTCAGAAACACAGAAATACGGTCACGTAACTTACTTCTGGAACGGAAACAAGAGTGGCAAATTCTCTGAGGAGCTTGAAACTTATATCGAAGTTCCCTCCGACGTTGTTCCCTTTGAGCAAAGGCCTTGGATGAAATGTGCTGAAATCACCGATAAGCTTATCGAGTGTCTTGAAAGCGGAAAATACGCATATCTTCGCGTAAACTTCCCCAACGGTGATATGGTTGGTCATACTGGCAATCTTGCGGCAACACGCTGCTCTATGGAAGCGCTCGATCTTCAGCTTAAGAGAATAATCGACGTGGTTGATAAGCTGCATGGAGTTGCTCTCATCACTGCCGATCACGGAAACGCGGACGAAATGTATGAGATGGACAAGAAAACAAAGCAGCCCAAGCCCAATAAGGACGGCAGCTTCAAGTCCAAGACAAGTCACACACTCAATCCCGTTCCTTGCATTATCTACGATAATTTCTACTCTGAAAATTACACGGTAAAGGCAGACGAGGGTCAGTTCGGTCTTGCAAACGTAGCGGCTACTATGGTAAACCTTCTCGGTTACGAAGCACCCGATATGTGGAACGAATCCATTATTGAAGTTAATAAATAATAAAAACAAAAAGCAGACACGTTTTTCGTGTCTGCTTTATTTTTATGTACAAGTTTTTTCAATAAGCTCAAGCACCTTTTCAAAATCCTTGGGCAAGGGCGACTCAATACTCATTCTATCACCGTTTGCAGGGTGATTAAAATGTATCTCCTTAGCGTGAAGGCACTGACCGTGAATGCAGTCCTTATGAAGCGACTGAAAACGCGTCTTTGCACCGCCGTAAACCTCGTCGCCCAAAAGCGGATGACCGAGATACGCCATATGCACTCTTATCTGGTGCGTTCTTCCTGTTTCAAGTCGGCATTTGATATAATCGAAGCCGTGAAAGCTCTTAATGACCTCATAATGAGTGATCGCCTCACGCGAGGTGTAGTCCTCACTCTTAATTACCGCCATTTTCTTTCTGTCAATGGGGTGGCGTCCTATTGGCGCGTTTACCGTGCCTTGCTTTTCCTTAAGATTGCCAATAACTACAGCGTGGTATATACGGTGCATCGAATGAGTTTTCAACTGCTCGGAGAGCGAGTAGTGCGCAGCATCGTTTTTAGCGACCACCAAAAGACCGCTCGTATCCTTGTCGATCCTGTGTACGATACCGGGGCGCGCCACACCTCCAACGCCCGAAAGCGAATCTCCGCAATGATACAAAAGTGCATTTACAAGAGTTCCGTCAGGGTTGCCCGCCGCGGGATGAACGACCATTCCCGACTCCTTATTGACAACGACAACGTCACTGTCCTCATAAAGAATATCAATGGGAATGTTCTGTGCCACTATATCATAGGGTTCAATATCGGGATAGAATATCTCGATAACGTCATTTTCTCTTATCTTATAATTCTTTGCGACTGCCTTAGAGTTTACAAGCACCGATCCGCCCTCAACGAGCTTTGCTCCTGCAGAGCGGGATATTTTTTCCCTCTCTGCAATAACGGTATCGATCCTTGCGCCAATGTCGTCCTCTATAAGATCAAGTATCTTCTTTTTCATTTGCTTCTATCTGTGCCGCCTCCGCCGCAAGCTTGGCTGCCTTTTCATTTTTTATCGTTTTTATTTCTTCGAGAATTGTAAAAAGCGCAAAAAGTCCAACGCCAACGCAAACAAAGGAGTCAGCAACATTAAATATCGGAAAATTGATAAGTCGAACGTCAATAAAGTCAATAACGTACTTGAGAATACATCTGTCGACCATATTGCCAATTCCACCGCCGATAATAAAGCTCATCGCAAGATTGATCGCACGGCTACCCTTGCGATTTTTGTAAAGATATATAAGCATCGCAATTATAGCAACCGTCGAAACGGTCATAAATATCCAGCGCTGATCGGGCTCATTGAACATACTGAAAGCAGCGCCCGTGTTTCTTACGTAGGTAAAGTGAAACACGTCCTTTATTATCGGAAAGGTTTCGTAAAGGTCAAGATTTATAACTGTCAGCCATTTTGTTAGCTGGTCAAGAAAAACTATCCCAGCTATTATCATAAGCCATACAAGCATTATATTCTCCTTTATTATTCAAGAATTTTTCTGCATCTTTCACAGATAAAGCCATCCTCATCGTGAACGCCCTCTGTGGAGTAAGACCAGCAACGGTCGCACTTGTGTCCGTCTGCCTTTTCAACGAGAACTGCTATTCCGCTTTCTGTCTCATTGAATGCGCCTTCGGGTGCATTTTCAGCAAGAACACGAGCGCCTGAAACGATGAATACAGTTGCAAGATCTTCCTTAAAGCTATCAAGAAGCGCCTTGTACTCGTCATTTGTAGTGTATATAGTCACCTTTGCGTCAAGTGACTTACCGATAAGCTTTGATGCTCTTGCCAATTCAAGCGCCTTCATTACGTCGTCACGAAGTGTAAAGAGCTTGTTCCATCTTTCGCTGATGTCGCCGAATGCAAGTGCTTCACAGTAGTCGGGCATTTCATTAAGGAATACGCTATCTGCAACATCGTCCGCCTTGTGAGGCATTGCCTGCCAAATTTCTTCGGCTGTGAACGAAAGCATAGGAGCGATAAGACGCGTCATACCTGAAATAATAAGGTACATAGCAGTCTGCGCACTTCTTCTTGCCTTACTATCCTTCTTTTCAACGTAAACTCTATCCTTTGTAATATCGATAAAGAGCTTAGAAAGATCGTTTGTGCAGAAGTTGTTTACACTGTGGTAAACTGTATGAAACTCATAGGTATCATAGCCCTCGCGAATAACCCTTGCAAGATTGTTAAGGCGGGAAAGCGCCCATTTATCTATCTCATAAAGCTCATCAACTGCTACCATATCGGTATCGGGATTGAAATCGTTAAGGTTTGCAAGAATGATACGGCTTGTATTTCTGATCTTTCTGTACGTTTCGGAAAGCTGCTTGAAGATATTATCGGAAACGCGAACGTCAACGCGATAGTCACTTGATGCGACCCAAAGACGAACAAGATCAGCGCCGTATTTTCCGACCATTTCCTCGGGAGCGATGGAGTTACCAAGGGATTTATGCATTGCCTTACCCTC
>CAZLIB010000133.1:0-3771 GCA_964559465.1 uncultured Lachnospiraceae bacterium | reverse complement strand
TATATTTATCGCATTACGATAAATTTTACATTATTTTTAGAAAAAGAAAAAAGGAGATGCAAACGCATCTCCTTTTGGCGTGCCATGAGGGATTCGCCTTGTCTGCGAACAAGGCGTTCCACGAGTTCTGACAGCACACTGTGCTGTCATTCATTACTCGCTCCCCTTCCAATCCCTCTTTTTTATGAAGCAATAAATAAGGGATACGCTAACGCGTATCCCTTATTTATTGGCGTGCCATGAGGGATTCGAACCCCCGACCTTTTGGTTCGTAGCCAAACACTCTATCCGGCTGAGCTAATGGCACATATCGCTTTCTACGACTTATATATATTAACACACATATCGCGTTTTGTCAAGAAGATTTTGAAAATATTTCTAAATATTTTTAGCATTCCTATTCCCTTTTTTGTTTTTTTGTGATACAATGTATGTGTAAGATTTTGTATAATTGGAGGTAGGCAATGAGTTCTTTCCCCGCAATGTCCGAATTTTCAGAGCAGGTTCAGCAATTTGCTATCTACAAGCGCACGATACAGGGATGCTCTGAGAAAACAGTAAATGAATATATGCTTGATCTGCGCACATTTTTCAGATATCTTTTGGCGGTCGATCAAGGTATCGAAATAGACAGCGACGAATTTTATGAAATAGATATAAGAAGCATTGATGCTGACTATTTATCAAAGATTAAAACCGAACAAATATATGAATTTCTTTTCTATACGGGCAATACCCGCAAAAATATGTGGAGTGCGAAGGCGCGAAAGCTCTCTGCAATTAAAGGTCTTTACAAGTATATGACCGTCAAGCGAAACTACTTTGAGGAAAATCCGGCAATAAACATCGAGTCTCCCAAACCCAAAAAAGCGCTTCCGAAATTTTTGAATCTTGACGAATCCTTGCTGCTTCTTCAAGCAGTTCTTGATGATGAGGAGTCCAACACAAAAGAACGTGACTACTGTATAATCACCCTGTTTTTGAACTGTGGAATGCGACTTTCTGAGCTCGTCGGTATTAATCTTAACGACATAGATCGTAGTCTTCGCTCGCTCCGCGTGCTTGGTAAGGGTAACAAAGAGCGTGTTATTTATCTTAACGATGCATGCCAAACGGTACTTGCTAATTATCTGGAAATACGCCTTAGCCCCAAATACGAAAACATACAGACTAAGGCTCTCTTTTTGAGCCGCTTGAACAAGCGTATCAGTGTAAAAACCGTTCAGTGGATGGTATACAAATATCTTGAACGTGCAGGGCTTGAGGCAAAGCACTTTTCTGTTCACAAGCTCCGTCACACCGCCGCCACTCTTATGTATCAAAGCGGAAACGTTGATGTGCGCGTGCTTAAAGACATTCTCGGTCACGAGCAGCTCAACACAACTCAAATATACACTCACGTTTCAAATGAGAATATGCGAAACGCTATGGATCAAAATCCGCTTGCAAATCTTAAAAAGAAGGATTAGTAAAAACGGCAAGGTTTTCACCTTGCCGTTTTGTATATTATTTCATTTTTCACATATACTAAATAAAATCTATGGAGGCGAAAAATGGATTGGTTAATGCTTTTATTTACATCGCTTTTATCTATAGCTTCACTATTTATAATAACCAAAATAATGGGACACAAGCAGGTAGCACAGCTTGACTTTTTTGACTACGTCAGTGGCATCACGATAGGTTCAATAGGCGCAGAGCTTGCCACAAATCTAGAAGAATTTTGGAAACCTCTGGTATCACTTATAGTATATTGCATAATTTCCGTTATTTTACGCGTTATAGCACATAAAATTCCGCAAACGCGTAAATATATAAATGGCTCGCCAACTATTTTGATGAATAATGGCAAGCTATACCGCCAAAATTTTAAAAAGGCAAAGCTTGAGCTTTCAGAATTTATGCTGATGTGCCGTGAGCTTGGATATTTCAACCTTGATGAAATTCAAGTCGCTATATTTGAACACAACGGAAAGCTATCAATTTTACCTAAATCCGCAAATCGACCGGTGACACCCGATGACCTTAAAATCACTGCCAAAGCAACTCATGTAGGAATTGAAATAATTATGGACGGGCGTGTAATGGGCGAAAATCTCACACGACTAAAAAAGGACGAACAGTGGCTATTATATCAGTTAAAGCTCCAAGGTTTTAAAAATCCAAAAGAGATCTTTCTTGGCATTTATAAGGAAGAAGACAATTCTTGTTATTTATATGAAACTAATTGATAAAACCGTGTTTTAAAAACACGGTTTTATTTCTTGATATTTGCATTTTGGGTAGCCGGATTATCTATAATATCTCCATTCTCCTCAAATCTTGAGCCGTGACAGGAGCAGTCCCATGTGTGTTCCTGTGCATTGTATTTAAGCGCGCATCCAAGATGCGGGCATCTTGGCACGGTAGGCGTTAACAAACCGCAAATCGACTCAAACGCATTAACCGCAAGCTGTGGGTGTAAAATACTTCTTGAGGGATTGTAGATTGAGGAATAGACATTACTTCTTCCCTGAACAAGATCCTTTAATATCATTGCAGAGACCATCGACGAGGTCATCCCCCATTTATTGAATCCCGTAGCAATATATAAATTCGGTGTAGCTTTTGAATACAGTCCGATATACGCCCTCTTATCAAGAGTCATACAATCCTGTGTTGCCCATCGGTATGCTATCTCCGCCTTGGGATAATGAAGACGCGCAAATTCCGAAAGCTCCCACCATCCGCCGCCTGTTTTTCCGGTACGATGGTCTCCTCCGCCAATCAGCAAAAATCCGTTGTGATTGCGAAATGACATTCCATTATCTGCTTCGTCCACATACATCCCCCCAACGTCGCATGCATTTTTAAGAGCGATAACATATGAACGGTGCTGATACATTTTCAAAAAATATGCTCCGTGTTTATTGATAAACGGAAAATGCGTGGCGACGATCACCTTTTGGCAATGGATCCTTCCGTTCTCGGTTATTGCACCCGTTGACTCTAAATCCATTACCCTTGTATTCTCATAAATCGAAAGGTCTTTAACGATCGTTTCAATAAATTTCAACGGATGAAACTGTGCCTGAGAATTGATTTTTACTGCTCCAACCGTCCATATCGGTATGGGAATATTTGATACAAATTCTGCATTATATCCTAAGCTATTAAGCGCTTTAACCTCACGCTCAAGCTTTTTTAACGAGCTTTTCGAATATACAAAAGAAGATTTTTCCTCATAATCACAATCAAAATTACTGCATAATGTCTTATACTTATTTAGTGCCTCAATTTGTGAAGCTAGGTACAACTGTGCCTTTTCCCTGCCGAATTTTCGTATCAGATCATCATATATCAAGCCGTGTTGAACTGTTATCTTTGCGGTTGTATTTTTTGTTACTCCACTACATATTCTGTCTGCTTCAACGAGGATGCAATCAACACCCTCCTTCTTTAAAAAATAAGCAGTCAGTATGCCCGCCATTCCTCCTCCTATTACCAAAACATCCGTTTTTATATCGCCCTTTAACGAATCAAATTTTGGCAGACTTAAGGTTTCGGTCCATATCGAATTCATAATAATACTCTCCAACAATTAATTTATCTTTATTATTATGCCCGTTTTTATTTTTATTACCACAAAAAAGAGCCCGAAGGCTCTTTTTTTGTAAAATAATGATATAAGGGTATCAACGTCTAACGGCAACTATCTCACCGCAAGCAATTTTTTTACCCGAATTTCCCGACGGTTGTGTTGTAAAATCATCGGGCTTATCGTGAATGACC
>CAZLIB010000132.1:0-3777 GCA_964559465.1 uncultured Lachnospiraceae bacterium | reverse complement strand
AAGATACTGCGCGTATCTCGTGCCGCCCCAAAGAGCCACTGCCTTGCCGTCCTCAATTATCTTTCGGTCAACAAGCGTAACGCCGTCACCGTCGAAGGCAGAGGAACGCACACTTCCCTTAACCTCACCGCACATTGTGACACTCATTCTGTCGCCCTTGGCGTCCTTCTGAATATCGTCGCCCAAGCCAAACGCGTTGGAATGCTGATAAACAGATGAGAAATTAAGGTTGCCAATAAAATTACCAATGAGCTGCTCAAGCTCGGGCGCGTCAAGCACAACAGGGCAAGAAAGCTTACCTTCCGGCGTTTTCGCCTCATATCTGTCCTTTACCTCGTGCATCTTCCTTGATATTTCTTCAACCGCAAGCGCGTGGTCAAATTCGGTAAAGTTATACTGCTCATAAAGCTCAACGCTCTCCTCGCCGTTGAAGGTGGGGATCGCCTCTACCATCGCGCGATATTTCACCTGTGTTTTATCAATTCCGCGGCTGTTAGTAAGGGATACCTCGTCGCGATAAACGAATATCTCAAGCGCGTTTATCGAGCCGCCCTCGATAACGTCCGCTTCAAAGCACGCCTTTGAAATAAGAGACGCAAGCACGTGCGGCTCGTAATTTACGAAGTTCGAGCCGGAAACGTAACTGCCCGTTTCTGCCTCGGGAATTGAATAGGGCTGATTTGCAATAATATTTGCCTTTTTCTTCGCCTTTTCTATCTCCTCTGCAATTCTTGCGTCGTCATAGGAAGCATAAACTGAAAACGTTGCCTCACCGAGAGCGCCGTCGTGGGAAACGTAAACAGTAACCTTAACGTCGGTCGTATCGGTGCTTCTCACCGTTTCAAGGTCCTTGTGAACGAAGAAAAGCTCGGTGGATTCAGTTCTTGTGGACAAAACTCTCCAATCGGAGATGCCATTTGTATTTTTAAGTATATCAATAACTCTGTTTCTCATGCCAATTTAACCCTCACTTTCAATGCAGGACCGCCGTCAGAAACGCGCACCCATTCCTTATAGCCCTTTCCGCAGGAGCCCGAGCCGATGATCTTGAAATCGTCGGAAACCATTGAAATGGATTTGAGCAATTCGGGAACGGAACCGCTCATAACAACGGGAGAAACGTAGTTGTCGGTGAGCTTGCCGTCAACTATCTCGATGCCATATTCGGCAGTACACTGGATCTGCCAGTTCTTAGGGTCTTCCATACCGTTATTCGTTTCAAAAAGCATATAGCCGTGCTTGATCGACGAGATCATATCCTCAAGCTTGTCTTTTCCGGGGCTGAAGAAGGTGTTTGTCATACGGGAATACGCCTTTCTCTTATAGGACTGACGGCGTCCGTTACCCGTTGGCTCAGTACCAAGCTCGGTAGCGGAAACGAGGTCGGAGATACCCGCAACGAGTATTCCGTCCTTGATGATCTGCGTATCGTGTGCAAGCACACCGTCGTCATCAAAGAAATATGAAGCGGTTGAGAACGCAGCACTTGCGCCGTCGTGCATATTGCAGATGGGGGAGGCAACGTAATCTCCAACGTAGTATTTTGCAAGCGCTCTGTCCTTAACGAACTGGTCCATCTCAACGCCGTGACCGAACGCCTCGTGAGCGATAAGACCCGAAATTGATGGATCGGTGATAACGTCATAAACACCGGGCACTATGGGATTTGCCTTTGCAAGATTTTCGCACTTGTGAACGAGCGCGTCAATGTGGCTTGGCATCTCGCCGAGCGCCTCGCTCATAAGATTTGAGTATGTGCCCTCTCTTGCCATAACCATCTTTTCACCGTCGCGGTAAACACCGACCGCCATAACGTTGACCCAAGAGTAGAACTGGTCAAGCTCACGGTTTTTGGAAACAAAAAGCTTTGATACCGTAAAGGGCATGACCGCAACCATAGCGTTGAGAAGCTTGTCACTCTTAGAAAGAATATCATCTCTTATTTCAACGCATTTTACAAGGAGCTCCTCGTCGGAATATTTGTCAAAATCGCACTCGCGGCTAAAGGATCTCATCATCGGCTCGTCTGCGGGAACGGAAACGGAAATCTCTCTTTCGATAAGAGATTCCTCAACCCTTACCGCATCAATTATTTTTTCAGCAAGTGCCTCTATATCACCTGTGATGTCATCAATAGAATATTCAAAGAAAGCGCGTCCATTGTGCATTTTAACGACAAAGCCACATTCCGCAGAACCGCCCTCTCCGATGTCGGAAACGTTGCGATTAACACGAATGGCACTTGACTTAACGTCCGAGCCAAGCACACCAACGTAAGCATAGGTCTTGCCAAGCTCACTCACAAGCGCGCGGCACGCTTCCCTCCTCGAATTCAAAAATTCAGAAAATTGCATTTTAATACCTCCTGTTCAATTATAAATACAATATAAAAACATTTTACCACCTTTTTTCTTCACTTGCAATAATATTACTAAAAATTGCCGTCATTTTTCTTTAAAAAACTTGTTTTTGTCCTTGTAAAATCCTTCTTTTAATGGTACAATGATGAAGTAATGATAATTTTTGAAAAAGGACATTCACAATGATAAAATTAAGTAAAACCACCGTTATTCTTTCAGCTATACTTGCCATCTGCCTTGCAGTTCTCTCGGTACTTGCGGTAGCGGTGATAAAAAACGCATCTCAACCCGCACAGCAGCCAGAGGTCGAGTGGATGGAAATACCGAATTTTGAAAATATGCGCCTGACTGATGCCAAGGCAAAGCTTGACGAGCTTCAAATATATTATGAGATAATGCCCACGGAATCAAAAGTGCCCAACCGTGTTGAGCGATTTGAATACGTTGGTAAGGCAGAGGGTGAAAAGATATTTGCAAGGGTTGGAACAAGCATTAAACTCCACGCAAACGAGGTGGGTGCTGACAAGGTGGTCTACCTCACCTTTGACGACGGTCCGACATATAGCAACACATTTGATATTCTTGACACACTTGACAAATACGGTGCTAAAGCTACCTTTTTTGTGCTTGGAAACAGAGTTGAAGAATACGCTGACAGAATAATCGCAACGCACGAGCGCGGCCATCTGCTTGCGTGCCACTCATATTCACACGATATTGACAGAGCATCAAGCGGCTTTATCTACGCTTCAACAGGTGCTATGATTAATGAAATTAATATGTATGAGCAAGCTATGAAGAAGGTGCTTGGCGAAGAGAATTTTTCAACCGTTAAAAAGGCATTCCGCTTTCCCGGCGGCTCTTCAACGAACGGCAGAATCTCAAAAGCCGAAGCGCTTGAATACATAGCGGCAATTCGCACCGCAGGCTATGCCGTATATGACTGGACGGTTCTCACGGGAGATGCCGAGGGCAACAAAACGACCGAAAGCTTTATCGCATATCTTAAGAACGGTCTGAAAAAGGCGCGTGAAAACGGCGAGCCGATAATCGTTCTTATGCACGATAAGCTCACTACAAGCGAGTCCCTGCCCGAAATTCTTGATTACTTGATAGATCAAGGCTACTATTTCGACACACTTGATAATTGCCCCGAATATACATTTGCAGAGGATTGATTTCAAAATGAGTGACTTCTTCAAATTATGATTTATCGCGCACGTTGTTCGCGCAAACCAAGCGATAAAAAGTTTTCGTCCACCTTTTTCAAAAGGTGGCGCCCGCCGCGCAGGCGACTCGGCGTTTCTTTTCCATAGCTTTTCTTTCCGCCTATACCGTGAAAGAAAAGCGGCTAAAGAGTCCTGGTATTTAAATACAGTGCCACTGACTGTAGCAGCTGCTTTCCGTTTATCCACTT
>CAZLIB010000131.1:0-3788 GCA_964559465.1 uncultured Lachnospiraceae bacterium | reverse complement strand
CATAGTTTTCACCATAAAAATAGCCCCAAGTCAAAAAACCTACCAAAAGCAATACTATAGCCAATAAAAAGATAGCTAAGGCAAGTAAAAATTCTCTCATATATGCCTCCAAAATATAGAATATATGTTCTTATCCTTGATACCTGCAAGGATAGTATCGACAGGTAAATATTGCGTACCTAGATCAATTATAACATTATTGTATAATGTTGTCAATTTAAAGCTCGGGTATTTTTTCAACAAATATCAGAGTGGAAAATTGTGTATTTTATATAAAAAATTCGAGCTTTTTTAAGCAAAGTTCTTTACTTTTTTGATATGATGAGTGCTTTTTTTCAAATAAAAGGTTTTAAAATTTGGGAATTTGTTGTTTTTGGATGCTAAATTATTTGAAGGGTGGATGGGTGAAAATTGATAAAATCTTTTGTTTTAACGGTTTTTTTCGTCATTATGCACAAAATTTGAGCGCGCTTTTTTACATCAATAATTACTTTTTTTCAATGATGTCAAAAAAATCAAGATAAGTATAGTTTTCTATCAAAAAAATCAAGGACAGTGTTTGGGTAATTGTAATAAAATGGTTTCACATAGTGGGTTATTGTTGCAAAATATGATCTCGTATTTAATAAAAAACTATAAATCCACATGAACAAAGTGTGAACGGAACTTAATAATGAATCAAATTACTTTTAAACAGTATCGTAATATTGACATTGTGATTTTTTGTATTCTGACTGCCGTGTTTGAGGCGATCGCCTCTCTTGCGACGAACCGTTGGTTCGTTTTGCAAGCGATGGCTATCTCAATAACGCTGACGATGACCTGTATAACGATGATGCGGTGGAACACCTTTGCAGTGCTTCCCTCTTTTATAGGAGCGTTCGTTTACTGCGTTGCGTCGGGCGGAGCAATTCAACAATACGTCATATATTGCGGAGGCAGCCTGTTTTGCCTGCTTGCCCTTCCGATACTTAAAAAAATCGGAAAAGAAAAAGTAAGATCGGATTTTTTGCGGCGCACGGCATTTGCAACACTGACATATATTTTCGTGGTGATCGGCAGATGGGTGTTCTCACTTATTTTTGAGCAAAGCATTAAATCCTTTTTACCATTCTTGACGACCGATATTCTTTCTCTTCTTTTTGCAGTCGTTGTCTTAGCACTCGCTAAAAATATTGATGGGCTTATTGAAGATCAAAAATCTTACCTTCTTCGACTCGACAAGGAGCGACAGGAGGAGCAGGACGCAAATCTTAACGACAATTTTTAGTCAAAAATCTACATTATACATAAAACCGAATGGAGATTCTTATGAAATTACAAGCAACTGATTACCTCGTTTATGACGAACAAACAGGAAAATACAGAGAGGACCCCGAGCAGATAGTGCGCGATGACGTTGAAAAGCACTATTGGAAGCACGTTTGGCTGACCATCCTTAAGGACTGGCGTCTTTATCTGATGCTAATCCCCATGATCCTTGTATTCTTCTTCTGGAGATACATGCCAATGTATGAGCTTCTCGGCTCGTTCAAGATATATGATGCGGTAAAAGAGGTTTCTGAACAGTTCTACGTCGGATTTGCATACTTTAAGCAGCTCCTTGTAGGTAACACTTCCCTCTCTCTCGATTTCTGGAGAGCCTTCAGAAACACATTCCTTCTCAGCTTCTACGGCTTGTGTTTCGGCTTTCCGATGCCAATAATCGTTGCGCTTTTCTTCAACGAAATAAAATCGAATATCGCACGAAGCATTTATCAGGTGCTTACATATCTCCCAAAATTTATGTCAACGGTCGTTATGACCTCACTTATCCCGATGCTCGTTCGTCAGGCATCTCCCCTTTCGGGAGTTGAGATGGGTGTTATCTCAAGATTGCTTTGTAATCTTGGCCTCATAACAGAAGAGATCGGTAACGCAGGCCTTCTTAACAGACCCGAATACTTCCGCGCTATCTATCAGATAAGCGGCATCTGGGAAACGGCGGGCTATGACAGCATAGTATTCTTTGCGGCGATAATCGCCATCTCCCCCACAAGCTATGAGGCGGCGCAGATAGACGGCGCTAATAAGTGGGCGCAGATGAGATACGTTGTACTCCCCAGTATACTTTCGACCGTAGTTATTATGCTTATCACGAGAATAGGTTCCCTTCTTAACGTTGGTTACGAAAAGGTGCTTCTTCTTTATAACGCTAACACATATCAAACTGCAGACGTTGTTTCGACCTTTGCAAAGGAGCTTGGTCTTGGCTCATCGGGTATGATAGGCGTGGCATCTGCCGCCGAAATGCTTAACAACGTTGTCGGTATGCTCCTCGTTATAGGAGCCAACGCGATTGCCCGCAAGGCATCTGACGTTTCACTTTATTAAGGAGGGCTGCACAAATGAAAAGAAAGCTTGAATTTACAGAGCTCTTATTTAAAATTCTGAGCTATATATTCCTGACAGTGTTTGCTCTTTGCTGTCTTTATCCCTTCGTTTATGCCATTTCTTCTGCGTTGAGCGGACGTGCAGCGGTAGAATACGGACGGGTGGTTCTTTTTCCGAAGGATATTCAGTTTGAGGCCTTCACATTAATGTTCAATGACAACAACTTCTGGAACGCTTATACAAACACACTGTTTATAACCTTCTACGGTACGCTTTGGGCAATGGGAGTTGCGATTCTCGGCGCTTACGCGCTTTCAAAAAAGAGATTGCTTTTCCGCAAGGGGCTTAATTTCTATCTCGTATTCACGATGTGGTTCTCAGCGGGTATCGTTCCGCAGTACATTAACTATCTTAATACAAAGGACGTTTTCGTTGCCATCGGCATCACCGACGACAAATGGCTCATAGTTATTGCTATGGGTATGGCGGCGATGAACATCATCCTTCTTCGTAACGCATTTGAGGGTGTTCCCTCTGAAATTGAAGAAGCAGCGATAGTTGACGGCGCGACTGAGTTCCAGGTACTTACCAACGTATACATCCCGATGAGCAAATCGACCATTGCAACTGTTGCGCTTCTCTTTGGAATTTCGCGTTGGAACGGTTACTTCTGGGCTCGTCAGATGATGTCAAATGCGAACGAGCAGCCCCTTCAGGTGTTCATTCGTAAGCTGCTTGAAAACTATCAGGACCCCGAATTTATGGCAGGTTGGAACGAAGCTTATGCTTCTGACTCGGTAATATATGCTCTTATCGTTTGCTCGGTTATTCCGATCCTCATTATTTACCCCTTCATTCAGAAGTACTTTGCAAAGGGCGTAAATATGGGCGGTGTAAAGGAATAATTTTCGGACACAATTTATTTAAGGTTATTATTGAGTAGAAATACTCGTGGTAATAAATAAAAATTTTTATTGGAGGAAAACACAATGAAAAAACTCTTATCACTTGCATTGGTTCTTGTGATGATGCTCTCTATTGTAGCATGCGTCCCCGAAACACCTACAGTTGACCCCGATGAGTTCGACCTTGAGTATGATGAAGGCACAGTTCTCAGAATGGCTACAGGTTATCAGAAGGAGATACAGGGTATCACCTTCAGATCCGGACATAACCTTCCTGAAGAAGGCATCACTCTTGCTGACGGTGTTACATACCGCGTTGGCGATCTTAAGCCCACTTGGGTAGAGGTTGAAAAGAGGCTTGGCGTTGAGTTCGAAGATCTTTGGACCGGTGCAGGCTCCGCTGAAAAGGAATTTAATGTATGGAAAGAAAAGCTTGATGAAGTAGACATGGTTTCCGGCTCCGTTTCCATCCTTAATGAAAACGGCGTTGCAGGTAAGCTCGTTAACATC
>CAZLIB010000130.1:0-3803 GCA_964559465.1 uncultured Lachnospiraceae bacterium | reverse complement strand
CTTTTTCTCGAAAAAGAAGGTCCTTATCCGCTAACCATCTCACCGATAAATCTAAATTTGAACAACCACAAAAAACGGAAGGCAAGTGCCTTCCGTTTCAGTTTTTAATTAAAAACCAACGTTTTTATTTGTAAGCATTGTTTTCCAAAGCTTCAACGTTGAAGGATTTGACATCCTCGGCTCACCTTCGCCAAGGAACATCGCCTTTTTGCTCTTTTGCGCACTCTCCCAGGCAGGAAGTCCCTCGCCGTTAGGATCGCCGTGCTTTACAAAATTAACAAGATAGTTACTCATAAGAGAAGCAAGCCTTCTGTCCTTCTCAGTCCACGGACGCCAGCCGTTATCAAGCGTATCAAACCAATACCAAAGATCGCTTGAATGCCAAGCGCCAAGGGTTTCGTCTGGCAAAATTCTGTCAAAGAACCAAGTGTAGCTGTTCTTTTTCTGACCCTCACACCATTTTTTAGACATTGAATATATAAAGGGCGGCATCATATCGTGGCTCGTTGAGCCTGCCATATAAGCAATATCGTGCTGCTTGCCCTCTTTAAACAAGTCGCAGCCGTTGCCGACGATAAATTCGCCGTCAATGCAGGGTAAATGCGCCGTCAGATTTTTTGCAGTCTTTTTCGCTCTTTCCCACGCTTCAAAAAGCTCCGTGGGAGAAATGGCGCGGAACTCCTCAAGATTTTTCGCGCCCGCCTCTGCCATCACCGCGTGCCAGAAATCGTATCCCTTCTCGGCAGGAGATGCAGAAAGAACCTTGTGAACACCGCCGCCGCTGCTCATCACTGCGCCGCGGAAAAGTCCGCGAGAGAGTGGGCTGATGCAGTGCTGAAGAACGCTCATCGCGCCTGCGCTCTGTCCCATAATGGTAATTGCTTCAGGGTCGCCGCCGAATGCAGAGATATTATCGCGCACCCACTTAAGCGCGCAAAGCTGATCGTACAGACCGTAGTTACCTGTATGACCCGCTTCCTCCTTAAGCTCCGGAAGTACAGCAAATCCAAGCGGGCCAAGTCGATAGTGAATGCTGACTGCGATTATTCCCTTCTGCGCCCAGATAGGATCGTCAAAATGCTTTTCGTGAGCGCAACCGCCTGTAAAGCCGCCGCCGTGAATGTAGAAAAGAATGGGCAAATTATCGCCCTCTTTTGCATCCTCGTGCTTCCAGATATTAAGAACAAGGCAGTCCTCGTCATAGGTATAGTTCATACCCTCTCTGAACTCTTTATAGTAAAATCTTTTGTTGGGATTTTCGGCCTCATTTTGGAACGTTCTGGGCTGATAAGCGCAGTTACCGTACTTTGTTGCGTCATAAACACCTTCCCAATGCGTTACCTGCTTGGGATATTCCCATCTGCCGGCAGTAGCATAACGAATGCCCTTGAAGGCAACAACGTTTTCAAGTCGGCAATCCGTGCCTCTCACCGCACCGCAGGGTGTATTGATAATATATTTTTCCATGATTATCTCCTGTTCAAATTTTGATTTATCGCACACGTTGTTCGCGCGAACCAAGCAGTAAAAAAGTTTTCGTCCACTCTTATCAAAAGGTGGCGCGGTCAAGGGCGCGCAGGGCGGTCGCTTTTGGAAAAAGCGACGCAAAACAATCGCACAATGTGGGTTCTAACGCGCCCACAAATCCAAATTTATCCAACCGTCATTAAAACTCAAGTGGCACTCGCGTGCCACTTGATGATAAAACTTAAAATACTGAAATTATTGTTCCTGTGTGTCAGCAGCAACCGCGGCTGCCGCCTTCTTTTCAGCCATCTTCGCGCGAACCTCGGGAGTGATGTTCCAAACGAACTTGAACGCCGCCCAAGAGCCGAGAATAAACAGCGCGGGAATCAATACGCACAGAATTTTAAATCCAAATACCGTGCCCGATGTCTGTACTTCGAGCTTTGGATTGTATTTGATCCAATCAAGAGCAAAGAAGCTAAATCCAAGACCGATTGTCTGACCAATACGGCGAGAAAGATTAAACGTTCCGTAAATAGAGCCCTCTGTCCTCTTGCCTGTAATATATTCGTTATAATCTATCGCCTCGCCAACAAGACCCCACTGCATCTGAATAGACACCATAGCCATGCCCGATCCGATACCAAGAATAACACCGTGAACAAGGGGATCAACATCCATAACAAGATGCATTACAAAGAGCAAGCCGCAAATCGCGCCACCGACAAGAAGTGAATAACGAATGATCTTTTCAAGTCCAAGCTTTTTGCAAAGGAAAGGAACTATCGCCATAGAACCCACCATAAAGGGAGCGGATAAAACAGAAGCAAGCGTCTTATATGTAACGTCATTATACACCGCAGAGTACATATACATACTTATATTTTCCGTAAGATACTGCATCGTACAGATACAAACACCATGGATACAAAGAGCAATAAACGCGCGATTCTTTTTAACTACCTGCAATATATCGTCAAATCTGATATCGTCAGCCTTAGTTTCCTCATTCACAACAACGCGTTCCTCTGTAAGAGCATAGTGAAGCAGGCAAACAACAAAACCGATAATGGCACAACTAACACCCGTTATCATATAACCTGTTGAATTTTTATTACCATACATACCGATAAGAACAGGTCCGATCATACCGGGGATCATATTTCCGAACATTGAGCCAACACCGCGCGCGGAAGAAAGAGATGCACGCTCCGCATCGTTCCTTGACATTGCGGAAAGGAGCGATCCCATGGGAATGTTAAACATCGTGTAAGATGCTTCATAGAGGATCTTGAACGAGAACAACGCAACAAGAAGCGGAATACCGTCAAGAAATGTGGGTACCGTCCACATTGCAATGGCACTTACTGCAAGCAAGGGAGTTGCGCGAAGAAGCCAAGGACGGAATTTTCCTCTCTTATCCTGCTTTTTTGCAAATGCCTTATCCATCAAAGCACCCATCATAGGGTCGTTGATAGCATCCCAAACAGTCCAAACGATCGTTAATATGCCCATTACGGTAGCATTGATGCCAAGCACGTCAGTACAGTACATAGAGAAAATGCTTGCCATAAGAGCAAACGTCATACATCCACCCCAGTCACCAAGCATATATCCTATCCAATGCTTTGTGGTAAGCGAACCCGGGGTTTTCTGTTTTTTAGCCATAATGATATCCTCCAAAGTTATTACTAAAAGTTATTATTAATAAAGAGAACTCCAAAAAAAGAGAAGTTTTTTTCATTGTATCACACAAAAAATGAGTTGTCAACATAACATATCAATATATCAAACTTACAAGTAAAAATATTTTAACAATATGCGCATTTTTTATTGAAAAATAATAATTTTTATGTTATACTTATTATGTATTATTATGGATAATTGTATTTGGAGGTGAATTTAAATGGATTTAGTATTACTCACAGCACTTGGCGTTGGCGGATCAACAGTAATAGGTGCTCTGCTTGGCTTTGTGTTTAAAAAGATCTCACATAAATTTACTGATATAACTTTATCCTTTGCAGCAGGAGTAATGCTTGCGGCAGCAGTTCTCGGTCTTGTAATTCCCTCACTTGAATACGGCGGAGAATACGGAATAATCACCACCGTTGCAGGAATATTTGTCGGCGCGTTTTGCCTTAACCTCGTTGATAAGCTTGTTCCGCATCTTCACAGATTAATGGGCACCGATATTGAAGAACACAGCAACACAAGTACAAATAAGGTCTTGCTCTTCGTCACAGCGATTGCAATACACAATCTTCCCGAAGGTATTGCCGCAGGTGTTGGATTTGGCTCGTATGACACCTCGCAGGCGCATCTTATTGCAGGCG
>CAZLIB010000129.1:0-3820 GCA_964559465.1 uncultured Lachnospiraceae bacterium | reverse complement strand
AACACCGTCATTGGTAATGAGGGGAGCGCCGTATTTTTTGTCAAGGACAACGTTTCTGCCCTTAGGGCCAAGAGTGATCTTAACCGTATCAGCAAGCTTATCAACACCTCGTGAAAGGGCATTTCTTGCTTCAATTCCGTAAATGATTTCCTTTGCCATATATGCCTCCAATTATTCTACTATGGCAAGAATGTCGCTCTGCTTAACGATGATGTATTCAACGCCGTCGCATTTGACCTCTGTACCACTGTATTTGCTTGTGATGACCTTGTCACCAACTGTAACAACCATTTCAATCTTTTCACCGTCGATTACGCCGCCGGGACCAACCGCAACCACTTCTGCGATCTGGGGCTTTTCCTGAGCAGAAGCAGTGAGTATAAGACCTGATTTTGTTTTTTCTTCAGCCGCAACGAGCTTTATAAGAACTCTGTCTGAAAGGGGTCTGATAGTCATATTATAAATCCTCCTGAAAGTAAAAAAATATCGAATTTTGGCACTCGCGACTCGCGAGTGCTAACATTTATTATTTTACACTATTTTGCGTGAAAATCAATAGATTTTTCCATTATTAACACTTTATTAACAAATATACAAGAGCTACTTTTAATAAGTATATCATAAAAGCGATAATAAATCAATAAGATGTAGAAAAACGCTGATTTTGAGGTAGAAAATGGAATATATAAATAAGTACCTTTCGGGAACGGTAGTGCCAATAGCGCTTGCATTTTTTGCAATATTTTTTCTTATTAAACTGCGCGGCAGACCGCTTATAAGTCCGGCGCTTATATTAAAGGGAATATTCAAAAAAAACAAATCCTCAGGAGTATCGCCGATAAGAGCAGTTATCTTTGCTCTTGCAGGAACGCTTGGCGTTGGCAATATAGTTGGAGTCGCATCTGCTATCGCGCTTGGCGGCGCGGGATCAGTATTCTGGATGTGGGTAAGCGCTTTTCTTGCAATGATACTTAAATACGGAGAGGTGCTTTTATCAGTAACTCACAGAAGAGTCAGGAATGGCGAAAACTACGGCGGAGCAATGTATTATATGAAGGACTTTTTTATATCTTGCAAAAAAAGCTTCCTCGGTTATGTTTTTACAATGATTTTTGTGGCTTTTTGCTTTCTTAACGGCTTTACTATGGGCTGCATTATACAAACAAATGCAATATCTCACTCCATTCAAGCTGTAGTCGATATTCCGTCGATTGCGATAGGGCTTTTCTTGGCTTTGCTCGCCATCGTGGTGTTTTTTCTGAATGGAAAGAAGATATTTTCCATTTGTGAAAAGCTTGTTCCTTTTGTAAGTGTGGTGTACGTTATAATGTCAGTAGCGGTTATGGTGATTTCTTATAAAAGAATTCCAGCCGTTTTTGACGATATAATATCAAGTGCGTTTTCATTCAAATCGGCAGGGGCGGGTGCGTTTGGTTTTTTCACCTCCCGAGCTCTTAGATACGGAACGATAAGAGGACTCTTTTCAAACGAAGCGGGCTGCGGAACTGCGCCCATAGCACACGCCACCTCGAATACTGATTCTGCGTGTGAGCAGGGATTTTTGGGCATAATTGAGGTTTTTATTGATACGATAGTGGTTTGCTCAATGACTGCATTCGTGATATTACTTAATAAGGATATCGCGTTGAAATATTCATCAAGCCCAATAATGATGGTGTTTGCCGCATTTGAAGCGTCGCTTGGAGGATTTTCAAAGATACTTTTAAGCGTATCGGTATTCCTTTTTGCATTTGCAACTATAATTTGCTGGGGATATTATGGCAAGGAATGCATCTATTACATAAATGAAAGCAAGGTGGCTGAGAGCATTTATTATTGGGTATATATAGCTTTTATTTTTGTAGGCTCATTTATATCACTTGATATTGTGTGGGAATTAGCTGATCTTGCGGTCGGTGTAATGACACTGATGAATCTCTTTGTTTTGGCGAAGATGAGTGATGAGATAAAAAACCAAACCTTGGCTTATTATATGAAAAGAGCTTCCCGAGAGAAGCTCAAAAAATCAAAGAATTAAATAAATTTTGCAGTTAGTGTGTTTATTGGTTAGTTTTTCACATTCTGCAAAATTTATTGTATTTGTAATGATGGCTGTTTTGTTGAGATTTTCAAAATAAACTCCGTCAGCTCGTCCGTCTACGATAATACATCTTGCACAAGGATAGTCAGTAATATCTGCAATATCATCATCACAAGCATCAATCCAGGAAATAACAGGAACTTGCTCGTTGCTCATCTTTTCAACAATGTCCATAATGTCCGCGACTACTGCGCTCGCCGTAGGGAGCTTGCCTGCGCCCTTACCGTAGAAAAGAACCTTGTCAAGCATATTCGCTCCAACGAGAATACCGTTATAAACGTCGCCGATGTGTGCCAACGGATTGGAAAGAGGAACAAAACGGGGAGAAACCGTTGCAAGTATCTTTCCGTCTATCAGCTCTGCGTGACCAATAAGCTTTATGGTGTAGCCAAGTGCTTTTGCAATAGCAAAATCTTCAACAGTAATGTTTGTGATACCTTCGCGTGAGATTTTATCGGGGGAGATACATTTGCCAAACGAGAGGGAAGAGAGAATAACGATCTTTCTTGCCGCATCAATTCCCTCAATGTCGGCGGTGGGATCTGCCTCGGCATATCCTTTTGCCTGAGCATCCTTAAGCGCATCTGCAAAAGAAGTGCCGTGCTCGTTCATTTGTGTGAGAATGTAGTTGGTGGTTCCGTTAAGAATACCGTCGATACTTGTTATTTTATTTGAAACAAGGTCGTTGTTTATAGGTCTTATGATCGGGATTCCACCACCAACACTTGCTTCAAAAAGATACCTGACATTGCTTTTTTGGGCAATTTCAAGAAGTTCTGTTCCAAACTTTGCAACTACCTCTTTGTTTGAGGTAACAACATTCTTGCGCGCAAGAAGAGCTGCTTTTGAAAAGTCATAGGCAGGATGGGAGCCGCCCATCATCTCAGCAACGATGCATATTTCAGGATCATTAAGAATGATATTGAAATCGTGAATCACTTTATCTGCAAAAGGAGAATCGGGAAACTCACGAAGGTCAAGAATATACTTAATTTCGATCTCCTCATTCAACTTGCTCTCAATAATACGTTTATTTTCGGTCAAGACCTCAGCAACGCCGCTTCCGACAACGCCAAAGCCCAAAATGGCAATTTTCTTCATAAAAACTCCGTTTCACATCGTATTTTGACAATAAATTTATATTTAAGAATATCATAACACAAAAATCACTAAAAAGCAAATAAAACTATTGAAAAAAATAAAAAATATGGTAAAATATATTTGAAAGAAATATTTTGGATTTTCGGAGGAGCAAAAATGGCATCAAGTGCTATTGGAAGTAAGAAAAACGTTAAGATCTTTGTTCTTTATTTGATGGAAAATATAAATTATCCCCTTGATTATGCAACGCTCAACGATATTATTATGCAGACGGACTACGTAATGTATCTGGATTTTGCCGAGAGCTTTAACGAAATGATGGATGCAGGGCTTATTCTTGAAGTAGCCGGCGAAGAGGAAAACCAGCCCATGTACGTGGTATCCGAAAAGGGTAAGTACGTTGCGCGTGAGCTTAACTCTGATATACTCACCTCAATTCTTGATAAAAGCTTGTCTGCGGCGCTCCGCTATCTTGATTTCAAAAAACGCGGAGTTGAGGCAAAGGCAGTGATTTCAAAGCGCGATGACGGCAGCAATGAGATTGAATGTATGATGCACGAAAAGGGAACTCTTATCTACTCAACAAAGGTAATAGTTGATACTCTTGCTCGCGCCGAG
>CAZLIB010000128.1:0-3841 GCA_964559465.1 uncultured Lachnospiraceae bacterium | reverse complement strand
CTATGGATGAATATTGGGCAGATGATGGCGAAGCTCCGAAGTGGCGGCAGGATATGAAAATTGGGAGAAATATAAAATGAAAATACTGATAGGCACAACAAATCCATCGAAAATTCCGCGATTTGAGGGATTTCTCACGGGTTGTGACGTGGAGTTTTACACTTTGCGCGACCTCGGTATTGATAGCGAGCCCGAGGAGGCAGGAAAAACGCCCATTGAAAACGCGGAGATAAAGGCGCGATATTACGGTCAGTTTTTCGACGTTGTAATTTGCAACGATTCGGGACTTTATTTTGACTGCCTGCCCCTTGACGACCCTCGCCAACCTGGACTTAATATAAGAACACCGCAGGGCAGGGAGAGAATGAGCGATGAAGAAGCAATCGAATACTATTCCGCGCTCGTTCACTCCCTTGGTGGCAAGGTGCTTGCATACTATATGGATGGCATAGCGGTCTATAATCACGGTAGAGTTTTTACGTTTATGGAAACGGGGGAAGCAAACCGCGCGAGCGCATTTTATATGGTCGACACACCCTCGCCAAAAAGACAGGCAGGTTGGCCTCTTAACTCGCTCTCGATAAACCGAAATACGCTTGATTATTTCGTTGACGGTGGCAATAATAAATACGACAATGTGCGCGAGGATATTATGATAGGTCAATACCGCGCCCGCGTTATCGAATTTCTTAAAAATTCTCTTGGATTAGAATAAAAAATGCACCCATTGGGTGCATTTTTTATTCTATTTAACTTCAATTCTGATATTTTTTACTGTTGCCTGTGGACAGGAAACGGTGATGGCGGCTACACCCGTCTTACCCGTGGTCTTAAGATATGCTCCGCCCATACCTCCGCGCAGAGATGTCATATCGGGACCTATTATATCAAGAGGACCATCCACACTGATCTTAAGAGGCTCCTGACAGTAGGGAAGAAGATTTGCATACTCGTCAAGCGCTCTTATACGAAGCGCTACCACCTCATAGGAATTGCTCTCTCTTATTACCGTTGCCGAGGGCTCGACCTCAAGGTGCATCCTGCTCATAGGCGTTTTGGTGATACTGCGAACGACCTTGCCGTCCTTTATCGCGTCAAAGCGGTAAACCGTGCTTCTGCCGCCCCAATCGCCCACGTATTTTGTGTAAAGCTCAACTATTTTGTTGATGCTCATTCGGTATATCACAATGGATTTGAACGCCATTACAGCAAGCTTGGGAGTGATTTTGGTATATCCGTTCTGACCGATATAGTTGAGCGCCTTTGCAAGATACTGTGCCTTTTTCGGTGGCATTTTTTCTTCTGTTTCAAGAAGACCGCCGATATAATCGTCAATGAGAATGGGGCTGTTTACCATATGCGGAAAATGCTCGTTGTGGGGCTTGTATTCCTTGATGAACATATCGTTTTTGTACATTTTAACGCTATCAGCGTTGGTGAATATCCAGATGTTACCCTTAATACAGGCGGGATGCTCGCCAATATCCATTGATGAGCTTACCTCAAGCATAACCTCACCGTCGCTCTGTGATCTGTAAACTGCAGCCGCAAGCTTTTCATTTCTGAACATATCGCAAACACCGTGATAGCAGATGCGGTCGCCGCTTCCGAAATCCTTGTGCGTGTTGTAGTCAAAGAAGCACCAGGAGAAGCTGCCGCAGATGTCGGGATGCGACGCGACGTCGTTTAGAACTCTCGCGTGGCGGAGCGCGTGCTCAAGGCGATGCTCCTCGCAGTCAAAGCTCTTGGTAGGGAACATGTGACCGTTGTTTTCGGTGATAAGATAGGGCTTGTTCATATTTGAGGTCACCTTCTTTTTGGGGAAGCAACCGGGGTGCTTGCCGTCGTGGCGGAACTCGTTGAAGGTGTAAACGTCCTCAAGCAGCTCACTTTTTTTGATGTTTCGCACACCGCCCGTCTGTCTTGTTGGATCAAGTCGGTGAGCAAGCTCGTTTGTGCGAACGTAAAAATCGTGGTCGTCCTGCGACTCGTTGATACGAACGCCCCAGATCATAATTGATGGGTGGTTGCGGTATTGAAGTATCATTTCTTCAACGTTCTTTACTGCCTGCTCCTTCCACTTGGCGTTGCCGATGTGCTGCCAACCGGGGATCTCGGTGAAAACGAGCAAGCCGAGCTTGTCGCACTCGTCGATAAAGTAGTGTGACTGTGGGTAGTGAGAGGTTCTTACGGAGTTTACGCCAAGTCTTTTGAGAATGCGTGCGTCGTCGCGCTGCATTGATTCGGGCATAGCATAGCCAACGTAAGCATAGCTCTGATGTCGGTTAAGACCGCGAATTTGTACCCGTCTGCCGTTGAGATAGAAGCCGTCGTTTCTGAATTCCGCGCTTCTGAAGCCAACGCTTACAGTATGTGCGTCAAGCACCTCGCCGCCGCGAAGAAGCTCTGTTTTTATCTCATAGAGCGTGGGCTTTTCAAGCGACCAAAGCTTAACGTCCTTGATATAGCCGCTTACAGAGAAGAAATTGCTTGTAACGCTTTCCTCGGTAAGCACGGTTTGCTTGCCACCAAGAGTTGCGGTCTGTCTTATGAGAAGCTCATGTGTGATGCTGCCGTCAATAGTAATATCACTAACTATCTTTCCCGTTGTCTCGGGCTTTGCGAAAACGTCTGTAATATAGGTCTTTTCCTTGATCTCAAGATAAACGTCGCGGTATATTCCGCCAAAGGTCATGTAGTCGATAACGTTGCCAAAGGGCGGAATGTTGAGGGTTTCGCGGGAGTCGAGTCTGACTGCGATAATATTGTCCTCACCGAGCCTCAATTTGCCCGTGAGCTCAAGGCTGAATGCGGTGTAGCCCGAATAATGCTCACCGATCTTCTCGCCGTTGAGAAAGAGCTCGGCATAGTGCGCCGCGCCCTCAAAGGTTATAATAACGCGCTTGTCCGACCACTCGTGAGGAGCTGTGATGACCTTGCGGTAGCAGGACACCATTTGATAATCGTCCTCTGAAAAGTAGTTAAAGGGAAGCTCACGCACCGTGTGGGGGAGGCGGGCGTCAACGAAATCGGTATCTATTGCGCCCGAAATGTATTCTTCTTTAAACTGCTTGGCAAAAAGCCAACCGTTGTTCAAATAAATTCTTGACATAATTATCTCCTTAAAAAGCATTTAAAAATTAAAAAATGATTATTTAATCAGTTTGATTTTTCTTTGGCGGTTTTGCAAGAAGCAATAAGCAATAAGCATAACCCTCAGAGATGTGCATTTAGAGAAAAGCGCTTTAAAAGCCTGCTCATCAATATATTTTGTGCGATAAAGCAGTTCAAGCCAATATCCTGTTTCGCTTGCCTCTTTCAAGGCAAGCTCAAGTTTGGAAATAAAGTCCTTTTTACCCTGTGCATATTGTGCTTCGTGGATATTTGCGCCTATAGAGGTGCCGCTTCTGCCGATTTGATTTGCAACAATCGTTTTGTGATTAGCCTCCAAGTATTTAACAAGATTTATAATGTCAACGGAAAAATCCATTGATAGCTCAACAAGTTTGTTTTCTTTCATAGCTGCGCCTCTTATTGCTATTATTATATCATAAAATTTTTAGCTAGTCAAATGATTCATCGCCTGCAGCGATATGATGTTTTTCGCTTTGCTAAAAATGAGATTGCTCCCGGTGGTCGTAATGATGTAATGTTTGCCCTCATGTGCCGTCAGGCACGCATCATTAAGCAAAGCTGTCATCATTGGCAAAGCTAACATCATTTGCCGAAGGCAAACATCATTCAAAAAAAGTCCAATTCATCTAATAGACAAATTGGACTTTTTTGTTTGGTGCCGGTGACCGGGGTCGAACCGGTACGGTATCGCTACCACTGGATTTTG
>CAZLIB010000127.1:0-3869 GCA_964559465.1 uncultured Lachnospiraceae bacterium | reverse complement strand
AAGATCAAGGTTTACGTTCTTCAGGTGAATAAAGAGGGTAAGGGTCCAATCGTTGCTCTTTCCAGAACACACGCAGGCATAGTAAAGATAATTTTTGAGCTTGAGACCCCCGAGATCACCGACGGTATCGTTATTATAAAGGGTGTTTGCCGTGAAGCGGGCTCAAGAACGAAGATTGCGGTTATGTCAAGAGATCCCGAGGTAGATCCCGTGGGCGCTTGTATTGGTAACCACGGTATGAGAATTAATTCTATCGTTGATGAGCTTAACGGAGAAAAGATCGACATCATCAGATATAATGAGGATCCCGTTGAATATGTCAGTGAGGCGCTTGCTCCCGCTCCCGTTGAATTCGTTGAGATGACGGGCGAGAGATCGTGCAGAGTTGTGGTGAATCCCAACCAGCTTTCTCTTGCTATTGGTAAGGAAGGTCAGAACGTTCGTCTTGCAGCACGTCTTACGGGTATCAAGATCGACATAAAGACGGAATAATATACTTATGGAACAGAAAAAGAAGATACCGCTTCGTCAGTGCGTCGGTTGTGCGGAAAGAAAGCCAAAGGGTGAGCTTCTTCGTGTAGTAAGAACTCCCGATGGCGAGATCGTGCTTGACACAACGGGCAGAAAGAATGGCAGAGGAGTTTACCTTTGCAATAGCTTAAAATGCTTGAACAAGGCGAAAAAAAACGGTCGACTTGCAACGCATCTCGAGTGTACAATTCCCGATGAGGTATTTGCGGCGCTTGAGGAAAAGATCGCGCAGGATTGATTATGGATAAAAGAATTTTGGGCTCGCTTGGCCTTTGTGCCAAGGCAGGAAGGCTTATAATTGGCGTGCCGATGATAATAGAGGCAATGCAAAAGGGGAAAAATCTCTATCTTGTGCTTGAAGCAAGCGATACATCTGATAACACACATAAAAAAATCACCGATAAATGTTCATTTTACGGCATTGAAAGGGTGAGAATAGATTTTGACGGCGATATGCTTGCAAAAGCCGTTGGAAAAAGCTCGGCAATAGCCGCAGTCGGTATTTCGGACGAGGGCTTTTATAAGATGATAAGCAAGCATTTGGATCAAATTTAAATTTTTTCTTGAACGGTTTTATTTCATTACGGAATTTTGGGAGGTACTATGGCAGCAAATCCACAATTTAAGGTAAATCAATTAGCAAAGGATCTCGGTATAAAGAGTAAAGATATTATTGACACTCTTGCACAAAAGGGTATTAATGCAAAAACGCAGGGTGCTCTTGAGGGCAGAGAATTTGATATCTTTATGGAGGCTCTTACAAAGAAGAATCAGATAAAAGATATTGATTCCTACATCTTTGGGGACACCTATATTCCTTCAAAGCTTGTTGCTGCTCGCGAGGCGGAAGAAAAGGCAAGAGCTGAGGCGGAGGCTAAAGCAAGGGCTGATGCTGAAGCAAAAGCTAAAGCGGAAGCAGAGGCGAAGGCTAAAGCAAAAGCCGAGGCAGAAGCAAGAGCAAAGGCAGAGGCAGAGGCATCCCGTCGCGCAGAAGCAGAAAGATCCAAAAGCACCCCCAAGACCGAAACAAGACCTGCACAGCAGGCAAGACCCGAAAACCGTTCACAGAATAACAACAACAATAATAACCAGCAGAGAGGTCAAAACCAGCAAAAGCCCGCATTTGACAGAAATGCACAGCAGGGTCCAAGATCTCAAGGAGATAGAAATAATCAGTTTGCAAAGCCAAGCTTTGATAGAAACAACCAGAAGCCCGCACAGCAGGGAGTTGGCAAGGGTGGATTTGGAAATAACCAAAAGCCATTTGGTCAATCAAATAAAAAGCCCCAGCAGGGTGGCTTTGGAGGCTTTGGCAGAGATAAGGATGAGGGCAACCAAAATGCTCCAAAGGAACATTTCAAGCCTACAGCAATCGTTCGCGAGCAGACCGCGAAGGGTGAAAAGGGTGTAAGAAGCACCTCCACCCGTATCGTTGACATGAGGGGTTCAACATATGATGCTTCAAAGTATGACGAAAAGCTTGACAACTACGTACCCGACAGCGTTAAGGATGTTCGCGGCGGAAACCAGAAGTTTAATAAGAAGGGTCAGCAGAACAACAAGTTCGATAAGAACAAAAAGCAGCAACAGCAGCAGGTCGTTAAAAAGCAGCCCATAAGCATCACCGTTCCCGATGAGATATCCGTTGGCGAGCTTGCTTCTCGCCTTAAGGTAACTGCAGGTGAGGTGGTTAAGCGCCTTATGATGATGGGAATGATGGTTACTGTAAACCAGGTTATCGACTTTGATACAGCTTATCTTATCGCAGACGAGCTCGGTGCAATCGTAACTAAAGAGGTAGTAGTAACCATTGAGGAAAAACTCTTTGACGATACGGTTGATACAGAAGAAACTCTTAAAGACAGAGCACCCGTTATCTGCGTAATGGGACACGTTGACCACGGTAAGACATCCCTTCTTGACGCAATCAGAAACACAAGTGTTACCACGGGCGAAGCAGGTGGTATTACACAGCATATAGGTGCTTACAGAGTAAGCATTAACGGCAAGGATATGACATTCCTTGACACACCCGGACACGAAGCGTTCACAGCTATGCGTGCTCGTGGTGCGCAGGCAACTGATATCGCGATCCTCGTTGTT
This sequence comes from uncultured Lachnospiraceae bacterium, assembly GCA_964559465.1. Taxonomy (GTDB): domain Bacteria; phylum Bacillota; class Clostridia; order Oscillospirales; family CAG-272; genus RGIG4608. The sequence goes on along the minus strand of CAZLIB010000127.1, from coordinate 1,235 downwards.
GCGGCTGACGACGGTATCATGCCCCAGACAATAGAAGCTATCAACCACGCGAAAGCGGCGGGTATTGATATTGTAGTAGCAATTAATAAAATGGATAAACCCACAGCAGATCCCGATACGGTTAAGCAGGAGCTTACAAGATATGATCTCGTTCCCGAGGAATGGGGCGGCGACGTTATCTGCGTTCCCGTATCCGCTAAAACTCATATGGGTATTGAGGATCTTCTTGAATCCGTTCTTCTCGTTGCAGAGGTTAAGGAGCTCAAGGCGAACCCCAACCGTCACGCAAAGGGTATCGTTATCGAGGCAAAGCTTGATAAGGGACGCGGTCCTGTGGCGACGGTTCTCGTTCAGAACGGTACGCTTCACAGCGGCGATATCGTTATCGCAGGTACGGCAGTTGGCCGTGTCCGTGCGATGACTGACCATAACAGAAGAACACTTAAGGAGGCAGGTCCTTCCGTTCCCGTTGAGATCATCGGTCTTGCAGACGTTCCCGTTGCAGGCGATGAATTCAATGCAGTTGCCGATGAAAAGATGGCTCGTGAGCTTGCGGATCAGAGAAGAGCGCAGGCGAAGGAAGAGCAGTTCAAGGCAAATGCAAGAGCAAACCTTAACGACTTGTTCAACCAGATCTCCGAGGGTGTTAAGGATCTTAACATTATCGTTAAGGCAGACGTTGACGGCTCTGCCGAGGCGGTTCGCGCATCTCTCCAGAAGCTTTCTAACGAGGAGGTTAAGGTTAGAGTTATCCACTCCGCAGTTGGTGGTATTACCGAGGGTGACGTAATGCTTGCGGCAGCTTCAAATGCTATCATCGTTGGCTTTAACGTTCGTCCCGATAAGGGTGCTATGGATTCTGCAGATAGACAGAACGTTGAGATCAGAACTTATCGCGTAATCTACGAATGTATTGAGGAAATTACCGCGGCTATGAAGGGTATGCTTGCTCCCAAATTCAAGGAAGTTGTACTTGGTCACGCAGAGGTTCGTCAGACTATCCGCGTTCCCAACGTTGGCACGATCGCAGGTTCTTATATTACCGACGGTAAGGTTACAAGATCCGCTGAAATTCGTGTAGTTCGTGACGGTATCGTTATCTTCGAGGATAAGATTTCCTCTCTTAAGAGATTCAAGGATGACGCTAAGGAAGTTGCTCAGGGCTATGAGTGCGGTGTCGGTCTTGAAAAGTTCAACGATATCAAGGAAGGCGATATTCTCGAGGCCTTCATTAT
>CAZLIB010000126.1:0-4113 GCA_964559465.1 uncultured Lachnospiraceae bacterium | reverse complement strand
TGCACCAAGGGCTGCGCGCCCTTGACCGCGCCACTGCTCGTGGAGAGCCACTTTTAAAAAAGTGGACAAAACAATCGCACAAGGTGTGTGCTAATACCCCAATAAATCCCACTTGGAGAAAAAATATGAAAACCTGTATTGCAACCATTCCCTCTTTAAATATATGTATCAAAGCGCAAAAGGCGCTTGCCGCAGACGGCATTTACGCAAAAATTGTAAGCATCGACCCCAAGCTCACGCGGCGCGGCTGCGCCTATGGCATTGAGTTTTCCTGCACCGATGAGCGCGTAGTTCGCGCGTCGCTTCGACATGCAGGAATCAGCTTCTCGCAAATAATTACAAGCGGTGGCAAAAATATATGAAAAATAGCATCTGTTACCTCGACAACGCCGCCACGAGCTTTCCAAAACCACCTGCAGTTGCGCGCGCCATATCACAGTGCATTGACACCTATTGCGGAAACGCAGGTCGCGGCTCGCACAAGCTCTCACTACTTGCGGCAAATAAGATCTACGACACACGCGAGGCGATCTGCCACCTTATAAATGCGCCCGAGCCCGAAAGCATTGTATTCGTTCCCACCTGTACCTACGGGCTAAATCTCATAATCAAGGGCATATTGAAGCAGGGCGACCACGTCCTTTGCAGTGATATGGAGCATAACTCCGTATACAGACCTCTTGAACGTCTTAAAAACGAAGGGGTTATTACCTATGATACCTTTTCTGCCATCTCAAATGATAGCTCCGATGATGATATCATAAACGAAATAAAAAAGAAGCTTCGTAAAAATACGAAGCTTCTGATATGTACTCATCAATCGAATATTTGCTCCTATTCTCTGCCCGTTGATAAGATCGGAGAATTGTGCAAGAAAAATCACGTGTTATTTGCGCTTGACGTCGCCCAGTCAATAGGTCATTACAGGCTCGATGTTCAAGAAATGAATATAGCACTGCTTTCCGCGCCCGGGCACAAGGGGCTCTACGGTCCACAGGGGAGCGCATTCGTTTATGTCGAGCCGAGCATTTCACTGTCAACCTTGATCGAGGGTGGAAACGGAATATATTCACTCTCACCCGATATGCCCGATTTTGCGCCCGAGAGATATGAGGTCGGCACACTTCCGCTTCCGTCGATCGTTGGGCTAAACGAGGGCGTCAAATTTGTGAAAGAGCAAGGACTTGATGCCATCAACCAAGGCGAAAAGGAGCTTTTTTGCCTTCTTCGTGACGGCTTGCTGAATATAAGCGGCGTAACTGTCCACATGCCACGCCACGAGGGTAACACCCTTCTCTTCAACCTCAAACACATACCCGCCGAGCGTGTTTGCGCCCTGCTCGACGAGCAAAACATTTGCGTCCGCGGCGGATTTCACTGCTCCGCCCTTGGTCACACCTCGCTCGGCACAAAAGAAACGGGCGCTGTGCGCGCCTCATTTGGAATATTCAATAATAAAAAGGACATTGAGAGATTGCTTAGTATCATCAATAAGATATAGCCTTGATTTTTCAAATTTTGATTTATCGGGAAGTTAGTTAGACAAAGCCCTTCTTTTTCGAGAAAAAGAAGCAAAAAGCTTTTAATCGGCTATCGCAAACAGATTTCGCACAAATCGCGCCAAGGCTTTGGCGCATAACGATTTTCTCGGCATTGGGCATGCGCCTCGAAAATCTGTGATTTGCTACTAAAATAATAGCCATATTGTTCACCGATATGTTCGTAGTAAAACAAAAGATAATCAACAAACACTGCAGGGGCGCGCATTGCGCGTCCGTTACAAATATAAGCTAACTTTTTATACTCCCCCATAAATCCCGATTTATACAAAAAACAACCAAGGCACTTTGCCTTGGTTGCTTTTATTTTATATTGCTAATTGCTTTTTCGGTATCAAATTAGTCAACCAATTTGATGATTGCCATTTCAGCTCCGTCACCACGGCGGGGACCAAGCTTGTAAATCTGAGTGTAACCACCGTTACGACCTTCATATTTAGGAGCAATCTCATTGAACACTTTAGTAACAACATCTTCCTTTGTGATGTAGGAAAGAGCAGCACGACGGCTTGCAAGAGTATTCTTCTTACCAAGTGTGATCATCTTTTCTGCAACAGAACGAACTTCTTTAGCTCTTGTGAGAGTTGTTTCAACAGAGCCGTTTTCAAGAAGGTATGTTACAAGACCGCGAAGCATTGCATTTCTATGAGCAGATGTTCTGCCAAGCTTTCTGTTAAGCATCGCTTTATTTCCTCCTTTTGATTAATAAATCTAACTTTAAACTTTATCAGTCTTCTTCCTTTTTGAGTGTAAGACCCAAGGAAGCGAGCTTTTGGATTACTTCCTCAAGCGACTTCTTACCAAGGTTTCTGACCTTGATCATATCCTCTTCGGTACGATTTGTGAGATCTTCTACTGTATCAATGCCTGCGCGCTTCAAGCAGTTGAAGCTACGAACAGACATGTCAAGTTCCTCAATGGTCATCTCAAGAACCTTTTCCTTAATGGTTTCTTCTCTTTCAACCATTATGCTTTCATTTCTTGCTTCTTCGGACAAATCCACGAACAAGTTGAGATGCTCGTTGAGAATCTTGGCTCCGAGGGAAACCGCCTCTTTCGCGGAGATAGTACCGTTTGTTTCAATCTCGATTGTGAGCTTGTCATAGTCGGTCACTGTTCCCACACGTGTGCTGTCAACAGTATATTTAACGTTGTATACGGGAGTATAGATAGAATCCGTGTAAATTGTTCCAATGGGCGCAGAAACGCTTGGACCGAGAAGTGCAGTGTGAAGCTGCTTGTTTCTCTCCTGTGATACGTATCCGCGGCCGTTGTCAAACGTAAGCTCCATATAGAATCTTTCGTTCTGAGCAACTGTTGCGATGTGGTGATCGGGATTAAGGATCTCGATATCTGAATCCTGCTTGATGTCGCCTGCAGTTACTACCTGCTCGCCAACAACGTCGATCACTACTGTCTTGGAAGAATTTGTGTGAAGCTTTGCAGTGATGCCCTTAACGTTAAGAACGATCTCTGTTACGTCTTCCTTTACACCCTGAACCGTTGAAAACTCGTGCAAAACGCCATCAATCTTGATGTTTGTTACTGCAACGCCGGGGAGAGAGCTGAGAAGCACTCTGCGAAGGGAGTTTCCAAGTGTTGTGCCGTATCCTCTTTCAAGGGGCTCAACGATGAATTTACCAAATCTACCGTCATCACTTAAGTCAACTGTTGTAATATTAGGTTTCTCTATTTCAATCATTCCAAATATTCCTCCATTAATAAATTTTTCACTGTGCTTTACAGGGGTCAAATTTTAAGACCGTACTCTAACTGTCACGCAATATTGCCAAGCAACCACGGGCAGCACAATTTGTACGGTACCCGGGTTATTACTTGGAATAAAGTTCGACGATAAGCTGTTCCTCGAAGGGGAAGTCGATGTCTTCACGAGCAGGCATAGCAACAACCTTTGCGCTCATGTTTTCTTTATTAACCTCAAGCCATTTGGGAGCAGATTTTGTCTGTGCGCTCTCTACGAGTGCCTTGCACTTTTCAGAATTTTTGAAGTTTTCACGAACCGTGATAACGTCACCGGCTTTTACAAGGATGGAAGGAACGTTTACCTTCTTGCCGTTAAGCTCAATGTGCTCATGAAGAACGATCTGACGTGCTTCCTTGTGGCTTTCTGCAAAGCCCATTCTGTAAACAACGTTGTCAAGTCTTCTTTCAAGCAAGCAAAGGAGGTTCTCACCTGTGATACCGGGCTTTCTTGCAGCCTCAACGTAGTAGTTCTTGAACTGCTTTTCAAGAACGCCGTAGTATCTCTTTGCTGTCTGCTTCTCACGAAGCTGACGTCCGTATTCTCTGAGTTTCTTATTGTTTGCACCGTGCTGACCGGGAGCAGAATGTCTGCGGTCAAGTGCGCATTTACCTGATGTGCAACGCTCGCCCTTAAGATAAAGCTTTTTGCCTTCTCTACGGCAGAGCTTACATGCAGGACCTGTATATCTTGCCATTTTGTAAATCCTCCAATATTAAACTTTTCTGCGTTTAGGGGGTCTGCAACCGTTGTGAGGAATAGGAGTTACGTCCTTGATCATTGTGATCTGAA
>CAZLIB010000125.1:0-4119 GCA_964559465.1 uncultured Lachnospiraceae bacterium | reverse complement strand
GATTTTCAACAGAAACGAAGCTTTTTGATCAAAAGCTTTTCCTTTCCACAGCTTTTTGTGGAAAAGGCAAAATTTTATGTTTTTCGATATTTTTTGCATTTTTTGCGATTTGCGACAAAAAAGCGTGGCCGAGGTGCGAGGCGGCAGAGTTTGTCCACATTTTGTCCTTTAAAAGTCAACAGCTTTTCAACAGAGTAAAAATCAGCGAAAAAGCCAATAAAATCAATGCTTTTGGGGGATTTTCCACAATCTCAACAGGCCCTATTATTTACTATAACTAATTATTTATTAATTAATTTATTCATTATATTCTTTATTTATAGCGCGAGCGCGAATGATTTTTTTAGAAAAGTCATTTTGACACTTTTCTGTCAGTCACAGAGCGCAAAAAGGTGCTACAATAGACGTTGAAAGGAGATGCCTTATGATATATTTGAACGTCGGTGCCGGCAAGAGCATCAGGGAAAAGGACATAATAGGCATTTTCGATATGGATACGTCCACTGTTTCGCCGATAACGCGCAAATTCCTCTCTGAGGCGGATAGGGCGTACCTGACTGAAACTCCCTCTTATGAAATTCCAAAATCGTTCATTCTTTACCGCGCCGAAAACGGAGAAACGAAGGCGTGCTTCTCACAGTTTTCGTCCGCATCGCTGCTTGGCAGGGTGGGGAATAGGAATGTGAGGTAGGGAGTTAGTTGTGCAAAGACGTTCTTTTTTCGAGAAAAAAGAACCAAAAAAGCTTTTAATCGGCTTCGCAGACAGATTTCGCGCAAATTGTGTCAACGAGTTGACACTGATGATTTTTCTCTCTTGTCGAAAAATCCAATTTGCTACTGTGTAGATGGACACTACGTTAGTGCTAACTAAATGTCTGTACTGTGAGCAAATAAATTTTAGAAAATTAATCCGTAAGGATTGATTTTCGTAGTTTTGATGTTAAATTCCAAGCGTCAACCTTGTTTGTAAGATTGGAATTTTACTAAAAACCGATATTCGCTTGTGAATTATCTAAAATTTACGATAAATCTGCTCAAACCCAATATTATAAAAGTTTTTGCGGGCGGGGTTCCCCGAAACGGGCGCAGCGCAGTTTTTGGGGGTTCGCGCGAAGCTTTTTTCAAAAAGCGATATTATTAACCTTGTAACTATTTCATTCACATACAAACAACATTGAAAGGAAACAGAAATGGAAAACCTTGAAAAGAATCTTGACCTTGCGGTTGAGGAAAGCTACACTGAAGAAAATATACAGGTGCTTGAGGGCCTTGAGGCCGTCAGAAAAAGACCGGGTATGTACATAGGTACTACCTCAATAGGCGGTCTTCACCATCTCGTTTACGAGATAGTGGACAACTCCATTGACGAGGCACTTGCAGGCCACTGCGACAAGATAACCGTAAGGATCAACCCCGACAACTCGGTAACCGTTGAGGACAACGGTCGAGGAATCCCCTCTGCGATCCATCCCAAGCAGGGAATTCCCACACCTGAGGTTGTTTATACCATCTTACACGCGGGCGGAAAATTCGGCGGCGGCGGCTATAAGATCGCGGGCGGTCTTCACGGTGTTGGAGCGTCAGTCGTTAACGCGCTTTCAGAGTGGCTTGAGCTTGAGGACGTTTACGACGGAAAGGTGTATACCGAGCGCTTTGAGCGCGGTAAGGTTGCGCGCGCCTTCACTTGTGTCGGCGACGCGACAGAAAAGCCCAGCGGCGTTAAGGTGACCTTTAAGCCCGACCCTGAGATATTCGAGGATACTGTTTTCGTTTACGAAACACTTGAGAACAGAATGAGAGAGCAGGCGTTCCTTAACGCGGGTGTTCGCATCGTTCTTGCAGACGGCAGAGCAGAGGAGCCCGTGGAGAAGGAATTTATGTACGAGGGCGGTATAAAGACCTTCGTTACACATCTTAACAACAGAAGCCACAATGAGCTTATTCACCCCGAGGTTATATATATGAAGGGTGAGAAGGGAACGAGCATTGCAGAGGTCGCGCTTCAGTACAACGACAGCTACAACGAGCTTATTCTCTCATTTGCCAACAATATGCACACCATTGAGGGCGGTACACACGAAACGGGCTTCAAGAGTGCTATTACAAAGGTCCTTAACGATTACGCGCGCAAGGCGGGCATCCTTAAGGACAGCGACAAGAACTTAAGCGGCGAGGATGTTCGTGAGGGCCTTTGCGCCATTATCAGCGTCAAGCTTGAGGATGCGCAGTTCGAGTCACAGACAAAGGCAAAGCTCGGTAACAGCGAGGTCAGAACGCTCGTAGAGGGAATTGTGACGACAAAGCTCTCCGAATACTTTGAAGAAAATCCCACCGTGGCTAAGAATATACTTGACAAGGCGCTTGCGGCATCCCGCGCAAGAGAGGCGGCAAGAAAGGCGCGCGAGCTTACAAGACGCAAGGGCGTGCTCGGCGGCTCAACGCTCCCCGGCAAGCTCCGCGACTGTCAGGAGAGAAGAATTGAGGTTACAGAGCTTTATCTCGTAGAGGGAGATTCCGCGGGCGGCTCTGCTACGCAGGGAAGAAACTCCAAATATCAGGCGATATTGCCCCTTCGCGGTAAGGTGCTTAACGTTGAAAAAACGAGAGTGGACAAGGTGTATTCCAACCTTTCGCTCATTCCCATCATTCAGGCGCTGGGCTGCGGTATCGGTGAGGAATTTGATATTGCAAAGCTCCGTTACGGAAAAATTATTATAATGGCGGATGCCGACGTCGACGGCTCACATATCAGAATATTGCTTCTCACGTTCTTCTTCCGTCATATGCGTCAGCTTATCGACGAGGGACATATCTACCTCGCGCAGCCCCCTCTTTACAGAGTTTATAAGAGAACGGGCGGCAGAAATCAGCAGGAATATTACGCATTCAGCGATGCTGAAAGAGATAAATATATTGAGCTTCTTGGCGGTCATAACGTTGAAGCAGACAGATACAAGGGTCTTGGTGAGATGGACGCAGAGCAGCTTTGGGAGACGACTATGAATCCCGAAACGAGAACGCTCCTCAAGGTAACCACCGAGGATGCGGCGGCTTGTGACGCGATGTTCTCGCTCCTTATGGGCGACAAGGTCGAGCCCAGACGTGAATTTATCGAGCAAAACGCGCGCTTTGCTGAAAATCTTGACATTTAAGGAAGGGAGAGTTCAAAATGGCAGAAATTAAAAATCACGACAACGAAAGAATTGAATTTCCCGAACAGAAGATAGTTGACGTTGAAATGAAAAAAGAGGTTGAACGCTCCTTTATCGAGTATTCAATGTCAGTTATTGCTTCCCGTGCGCTCCCCGACGTGCGCGACGGTATGAAGCCCGGTCAGAGAAGGATCCTCTACGCTATGTATGAGGATCATCTCACAAGCGACAAGCCCTTCAGAAAATCCGCTACGACCGTCGGTAACGTTCTCGGTCGCTATCACCCCCACGGTGACGCGGCAGTTTACGGCACGATGGTAAGAATGGCGCAGGATTTCTCATACAGATACACGCTTGTTGACGGTCACGGTAACTTTGGCTCGGTTGACGGCGACGGCGCTGCCGCTTACCGTTACACAGAGGCGCGTCTTTCCAAAATCTCCGACGAATTGATGAGAGATCTTGATAAGAACGTCGTTGTAATGACAAAGAACTTCGACAACCGTCTTGACGAGCCTACCGTTTTGCCCGCGAGATTCCCGAACCTTCTTGTTAACGGCTCGGTGGGTATCGCTGTCGGTATGGCGACTAATATTCCCACGCACAATCTCGGCGAGGTTATTGACGGTACAATTTATAGAATGGACAACCCCGAATCCACGGTCGAGGAGCTTATGGAATACATCAAGGGACCCGATTTTCCCACGGGCGCGACCATTTACGGCGTTAACGGTATAATCGATGCCTATAAGACGGGCAGGGGACGCATTGTAGTTCGTGCGAAGGCGAGAATTGAAGAGGAAAACCGCAGAATTATCTTTACTGAAATTCCCTATATGGTAAACAAGAGCACACTTTGCGAGAGCATTGGTAATCTTGTTAACGAAAAGAGGATTGAGGGCATCACCGACATTCGCGACGAGAGTGGCAGAGGCGGAATGAGAATAGTTATTGAGTATCGCCGCGA
>CAZLIB010000124.1:0-4143 GCA_964559465.1 uncultured Lachnospiraceae bacterium | reverse complement strand
ACTACAATTACACAGATGATGATTATAGGCAACTGATTGAAGCGCAGAAATATGCTATTCTAAACGGCGGCAAACGAATTCGTGCGTTTCTTGTAATCGAATTGTGCAAGCTTTTTGGCGGTAATAAAAATACTGCATTGCCATACGCCTGTGCAATAGAAATGATACACGCTTCATCCCTCATCCATGACGATATGCCCTGTATCGACAATGATGATTTCAGAAGAGGAAAGCCGTCAACTCATAGGGTATACGGTGAAGCAATTGCGCTTTTTGCGGGAGATGCTATGATGTCAAAGGCATTTGCAACTATTGTTCAAAATCCTTTTCTTGATGCAAATACTAATGCAAAAGCAGTCGAAATCCTTGCCGCCGCAACAGGTGACAGCGGAATGCTTGCAGGTCAAACGATTGATATTGTTGCGGCTTCAAATAAGCTTGATAAAGATACACTCGCAAAACTTCACACTCTCAAAACAGGGAAGCTTATTGTTGCTTCCGCAATTCTTGGTTGTCTTGCCGCAGGCATAGAAGTGAATGATGTAAAATGTTATGCAGCCATAAAATACGCAGAAAACATAGGACTTGCATTCCAAATAATTGACGACCTGCTCGATTACGAGGAAGGTAAGCGGGAATTGAATTCATTTTTGACCTTCATGAGCGTTGATGAAGCAAAGAAATATGCCGCAGATCTGACTAAATCCGGAATAGAGGCAATTAAGCCCTACGACAACGGTATCCTGCAAGAGCTTGCAGAGTACTTGACTATTAGAAAGTATTGATATGAGAGCAGATCTATATTTATACACAAACGGGCATACCAAAAGCCGACAGGCTGCTAAAGCAATGATCGAAGGCGGCAATATTCTCATTGACGGCAAAAAGGTTTCTAAACCGTCTTTAGAAATAGATGATAATGCAGAGCATGCCGTTGAAATTATCAACAAGCCAAAATTCGTCAGTCGTGGCGGTGAAAAGTTAGATTTTGCACTCGATAAATTCAATATCAGCGTATCTGATCTTAACTGCATTGACATAGGAGCTTCAACAGGCGGTTTTACTGATTGCTTGCTTCAAAGAGGTGCTGGCAGCGTTTACGCGGTGGATTCGGGTCACAGTCAGCTTAATAGTGAAATTGAAAGCAACGAAAAGGTCGTTTCAATAGAGAAATATAATGCTAAATTTATGGAAAAAGAGGACTTTCCCCTCGAATTTGATATTGCGGTAATGGATGTTTCATTTATTTCACAAACACTCATTCACACGGGTATATATAAGGTGCTTAAAAGCGACGGCACACTTATTTCTCTTATTAAGCCACAGTTTGAATGTGGCAAGAACGCGCTGAATTCTCAAGGAATTGTCAAAAAAACATCATATCATATTCAGGCAATTTCCAAGGTGATAGACAGTGCATTGATTGCAGGCTTTTCTTGCTTGGGCATCGTACGTTCACCCATCGAGGGCGGTAGTGGAAATGTGGAATTCTTGGCGTATTTCAAAAAATCTTCTGCACCTGAAAATCACGTCACCGAAAATATAATCAAAAATATAACCAAAGCAAAATAAATTACTTATTCTGCGAATAACGTAACCAGTATAACACCCGCGTTTCGTAGAAATCGGAAGGAAAAATTATGAAAAAAATTGCTATTGTAACAAACTTTAATATTCCAGATAAAGCTAATGCGGCACTTAAGGTAACCAATTATCTTATTAAGTTCGGTTGCAAAATATTCGTTTCTCAGTATAGCAAGGAACGTGTACTAGCTATGAAGAGCTATAAAGGAAACATCTATTTTGTACCTATTGAAAAGCTTTATGATGAAGCGGATCTTGTTATCGCACTTGGCGGTGACGGAACTATTCTTGACTGTGCCAAAAGAATGGCCAAAAGAGGAAAGCCGATATTAGGGATTAACCTTGGCCATCTGGGTTATATGGCAGAGCTTGAAATGGATGAGCTTGACTCACTCTCAAAGATAATTGAGGGAGATTATTCTGTAGATGAAAGAAATTTGCTGAATGTTGAGGTTCTTTCAAGAGAGGGTACATCAAAGTACTCGTCCTACGCGCTTAATGATGCAGTCATAACAAATGGCTCGGTTTCAAAAATTATCAATCTTGATCTTTATGCCGAGGAAAGTCTTGTTACAAGTTATCGGGCAGATGGCTTAATCATATCAACCCCTACAGGATCGACCGCTTATGCGATGAGTGCAGGGGGGTCCATTGCTGATCCAAAGGTTAGATGTATGCTAGTCACTCCAATATGCCCACATTCCTTCATCGCTCGTCAGCTTATATTTTCTGATGAAACCAATCTAAGAATCAAAAACGTATCTGTAAGGGAAAAATCTTTGACACTAACACTTGACGGAAAAATGAACTGCGAAATATTCAGAGATGAAGTAGTAAGCATAACTAAATCCGACCTTACTGTCAAATTGGTAAGAGTTAAAGATTGCTCATTCTACGATATTCTCAGTCAAAAAATGAAGAATAATTATTAAATATCACACGGGAGAGATATTATGAAAAAAGAACGACAAGCTAAGATAAAAGAAATAGTTGAGAAGTATAAGATTGACACACAGGATGAACTTATCAAAAAGCTCAAGGAAAGCGGTTTCTCTGCCACGCAGGCAACAATGTCAAGAGATATAAAGGAGCTTAAGCTATCTAAAATATCAGATGGCACAAACGGCTATTATTACGTTTTCCCGACATCAATGACCGTAAATGATATCAATAAGCTCAATGCTTCATTGACTCATCTCATTTTGTCTGTTAACTGTGCGATGAATATAATTGTCATAAAAACACACGCAGGTATGGCACAGGCGGTTGCCACGGGAATTGACAATATCAAATCTGACGATATTCTCGGTTGTGTTGCTGGAGACGATACAATATTTGTTGTTACCTCAGACGCTTACGTGGCACAGAATATCGGTGCAAGAATCAAAACCATGATATCAGAATCAGGCAGATAATAAATTTGAAAATAACTCTTTTAAATGGAAAGGTCAAATTATGCAAAATTTCAAAAACAAAGTATCTGTAAAAATACTTGAAACAATTAAATCCACCTTTGCTGAAGCATCCATTACGGCAGAGGCACTTGCTACCATGCTTGAATATCCTCCGGATACTACAATGGGTGATGTTGCTCTTCCATGCTTTAAGCTCTCAAAATCCCTTCGTCGCTCACCGGTGCAGATCGCTCAGATCATTGCAGACGGACTTTCCGACGATACGGTTAAAAGCGCACAGGCAGTAAACGGTTACTTAAATATCAAGATCAGTGACTCATATCTTGCAAGTGTTCTTTTTAACGAGGTCTTGGCAAAAGGAGATAAATACGGCTCAGCAACATTCGGAGAGGGAAAAACAGTAGTTCTTGACTACTCATCACCCAACGTAGCCAAACCCTTCCATATCGGTCATCTCGGAACAACCGTTATTGGTCACTCATTAAAGAAGCTCCACGAATTTGTGGGCTATAACTGTGTTGGTATCAACTATCTTGGCGACTGGGGTACACAGTTCGGTAAGATGATAGTCGCATATAAAAAATGGGGTGATAGAGAAGTGATAATCGACGGTGGCATTGACAAGCTCGTTGAGCTCTACGTTAAATTCCACCACGCCGCCGAGGAGGATCCCACACTTGATGATGAAGCAAGAGCAGAATTCCATAAGCTTGAGCTCGGCGATGAGGAAAATATAGCACTTTGGAAATGGTTTATAGAAATTAGCGTTGCAGAGTATAAAAAGACTTATGCACAGCTCGGCATTGAATTTGATAGCTATAAGGGCGAAAGCTTCTACACAGATAAAATGCCAGCGCAAGTTCAAAAGCTTCGAGATATGGGACTTCTTAAGATCGACGACGGTGCATCTATAGTTGATCTCGAAGAATATAATATGCCCCCTTGCCTTATTCTTAAGCGTGACGGTTCAACACTCTATCCTACTCGTGACATCGCTGCCGCAGTTTACAGAAAGCAGACCTATGATTTTGATAAAGCAATATACGTAACAAGTGCAGGACAAAGCTTGCACTTTGCTCAGTGGTTCAAGGTAGTTGATCTTATGGGTTATGACTGGCATGACAAGCTTGTTCACGTTCCATAC
>CAZLIB010000123.1:0-4215 GCA_964559465.1 uncultured Lachnospiraceae bacterium | reverse complement strand
AGAATGTCTCCCCGGTGCCAACTGCGGTGCGTGCGGCTATAAGGGCTGTGACGACTATGCAGAAGCGCTTGCAGAGGGAAGAGAAACAAATGCGGGACTTTGTATTCCCGGCGGTGCTGATGCGACGAGCGCACTTGCGGCTGTTCTTGGCGTTGAAGCTCAGGCGGCTAAAGCGAAGGTTGCATTCGTTCACTGTAATGGTGTTTGCGGTGCAACAAGTCCCAAGGCAATCTACAGCGGTATTCAGAATTGTGAATCTGAAAACATGATATACGGAGGCTCCGGCTCCTGTACATACGGTTGTATAGGCTGCGGTGACTGCGTAAGCGTTTGTCCTGCGGATGCAATTTGCCTTCGCGACGGTATAGCGCACGTTGACCCCAGAGCTTGTATCGGTTGTACTGCATGTACAAAGGCTTGTCCCAAGAGCATTATTTCAATGCTTCCCAAGGACGCGGCTATTGCAAACTTCTGTAACAACAAGGAAAAGGGCGCGGACGCGCGCAAGAATTGTAAAAATGCTTGTATCGCGTGCAAAAAATGTGAAAAGACCTGTCCTAACGGTGCTATCACAGTCGTTGATAATCTTGCGGTTGTGGATTATAGCAAGTGTACAGCGTGCGGCGCGTGCGCAGCGGCTTGTCCCACGGGCTGTCTTAAAGACGTAAGCTTTAAATAAAAAATACTGATAGGGGAGGCATTTCGCCTCCCCGAAACAAACCCGAAAGTGAGTTTACAGATGAGTGAAAAAATCGCCGTGCAGGCAGAGAAGGGCAACGCCCGAAAAATTAAAAATGATATAATTTTCGTCCTTGTGTTGCTCCTTGTTATTGCTGTGATTGGACTTGTAATGCTTCTCACAAGAGAAGAGGGGACGATTGTTGAGGTAACGGTCGGCGGCGAGCTTTACGGAATATTTTCACTCAATGAGGAGCAAAGAGTAGAGATAATCACAGGGGAAGACGGGGAATATATCAACATTCTTGTCATAAAGGACGGTAAGGCATATGTTGAAAGTGCGAACTGTCCGCGCCAAGACTGTGTTCTTCATCGCCCTATTTCGTTCACTGGCGAAAGTATACTTTGCAAAAATCATAAGGTAGCAATAATAATAAGCTCTGAGGATGAACCGCAGATAGATATTGTTTCATAGGGATATAAAGATATAAAAATGAAGGATAACAGAAAAAGGATAAAAAGAATAACGCTGCTTGCTCTTTTTACATCGGTGGCAATGCTTTTATCATACGTTGAATTTTTGCTCCCACCGATATTTACGTCGGTTCCGGGAATTAAAATGGGGCTTCCCAATATTGCGATAATTTTGGTGCTCTATCGATTTGGAATCAAAGAAGCGGCTGCTGTTTCGTTTGTAAGGCTGGTGCTTACCTCGATGCTTTTTGCAAATATTACTGCATTTTGGTATAGTCTTGCGGGTGCGGTATTAAGTCTTGCAATTATGGTGATACTAAAAAGGCTGGATTTTCTTTCTACCGTTGGCGTCAGCGTTGCAGGCGCGGTTATGCATAATCTTGGCCAGATACTTGTTGCAATGGCACTTATGAAAACGGTGGAGATCGGCTACTATTTGATAGTTCTTGTGGTAACGGGAACTGTATCGGGCATTTTTGTCGGACTTGCCGGTAGCTTTGTGATCAAGCGAATATCGCATATTGAAATGTGAACAAGATAAAAATGCACTTATATACGATCAGATGAATATTTTTATGAACATTTTTTATGAACATTCGAAAATCATATTGACAAATGGGAAATATTTGTTATAATAAAAGGTGGCAAAAGCCTAAAAAATAAAATTTAAGGGGTTAAAAATGAAAAACAAGAAAGTATTAATTATTGCAGTAGTTGCAGTAATAGTTGTTCTTGCAGTTGTTCTCGGTGTTGCTCTTACAGGTAAGGAAACTCCCACAACAACTACAACAACAACCACAACAACCACAACAGGTTCTGTTGTTACTCCCACACTCAACACATACAAGCTTGGTATGGGCGTTGCGTTCGGCGGACACTCTGCTACACAGAGCAACGCAACAGTTGCTACGGTAGTTCTTGACGAGGATGGAAAGATCGTTGCTTGCCGTCTTGATGTTGCTCAGAATAATTATGGTTTTGACGAGGATGAAGAGGACGTTGTTTTCACAAGACTCGTTTCCAAGATGGAGCTTGGTGATGATTACGGTATGGCAGGCAAGGTTGACAACAACGGCGACGGTGTTATGAAGGAATGGTACGAGCAGGCTAAGGCTTTCGAGTCCTATGTTGTTGGCAAGACAGTTGCAGAGGTTGAGGCTATGACAACTCAGGTTGCAGGTACCCACAACATCTCCGCAGACGATGCTCTTCTTAACGCAGGCTGCACGATCGATATCGTTGATTTCAAGGCAGCAGTTGTTAAGGCTTGCAACGACGAACAGGGCGTTACGTTCGAAACAGATAAGACATTCACACTCGGTGTTGCTGTTAACAGCGCAAACGACGGTTCTTCTGCAACAGATGAAAACAACTACGTTGTAAAGATGAACGTTGAGTTTGCAGCTTCCGTTGTTATCGACGGTAAGGTTGTTGCTACAGTTAACGATGCATACCAGCCCAACATTATCGTTGAGGATGACGAAGTTGTTAAGGCAACAGTTGGCACATTCAACAAGGAAGGCGTTGAAGACCTTGGCTTCATGACAAAGAGAGAGCTTAAGGAAACCTATGGTATGGATGCAGCACACGTTGACAAGAACGGTGATGACGTTAGCCTTGAGTGGTACCTTCAGTCCAAGGCTTACTCCGAGCACGTTGTAGGCATGACAGCTGACGAGATCGCAGGTTACTTCACAGCTAATGATGCTCTTATCGAAGCAGATTGCACAATCTACATCGGTGGCATTAGCACAGTAGTTGCTGAATCCGTAACAAACGCAAGATAATTAAAGCTTTTGCATAAATGAAAAGGGAGGACATCCTCCCTTTTCTTAAATTATGAGGTTATGATGAAAAAGAATCATATTATTATTACTTTGTGTGCCTTGCTTATAGTATTGATTGCGCTTGGCGCGGTTTTGCTGCTTCGCGCAGACGATGAAGCGGATCCCCCCGAGGAGCAGCTTAAGGCATATAAATCCTATGCTTATTCATATTTTGATACGGTTACACAGATTTCGGGATATACCAAAACGAGCGAGGAATTTGATGCGATAGCTAATGACATTTTTGCCGAGCTTGAAGTTTATCACAAGCTTTTTGATATTTATAACAGATATGAGGGTATGGAAAATCTTTATACCATCAACAAGCTCTATAAGGGTGAACACAAGGTGGTAACTGTCGACCGAAAAATAATTGATATGCTTCTTTATGCCAAGGAGATGTATATTAAAACCGACGGCAAGATGAATATTGCCATGGGAAGTGTGCTTTCCATCTGGCACGATTGCCGAGAAGAAGCAGATAAAAATTGGGGAATAGGAGAGCTTCCTCCAATGGAAGATCTTTTGGACGCATCAGAGCATACCGATATCAATGATCTTATTATTGATGAGGAGAATTGCACTGTTTATCTTGCTGATCCTAAAATGAAGCTCGACGTTGGCGCTATTGCAAAGGGCTACGCAGTTGAAATGGTGGCGCGCCTTCTTGAGAGCAGGGGAATCACAAATTTTGTTATCAACGTTGGCGGTAATATTCGCACGGTTGGTACAAAGGGTAACGGCGACAAATGGCTTGCGGGTATTGAAAATCCGTTTGGTGAGGACGATCCTGCATATATCGCTTATATTGCTCTTGCAGGCGAAGCGATAGTAACAAGTGGAGTTTACCAAAGATATTATATAGTCGACGGCAAGGAATATCATCATATAATTGACCCTGCAACACTTATGCCTGCAGAGGGATATAGATCGGTGTCCATTATATGCAAAGATTCCGGAATGGGCGACGGACTTTCGACCGCACTTTTCTGTATGACGCTTGAAGATGGAAAGGCGCTTATCGAGTCTCTTGACGGTGTTGAAGCACTTTGGACTCTTCCTGACGGTACCATAATCAAATCAGAGGGATTCTCGTCATTTGAGGTCGAATATAATCTAAGTAAATGAAAAAAGAGCATCAAATTGATGCTCTTTTTTGTTAGTAAATTGGGATTTATAGAGGTGTTAGCACTCGCTTTGCGCGATTGTTTTGTCCACTTTTTCAAAAGTGGCTCTC
>CAZLIB010000122.1:0-4256 GCA_964559465.1 uncultured Lachnospiraceae bacterium | reverse complement strand
CCGAGTCGCCTGCGCGGCGGGCGTCCGCTTTTGAAAAAGCGGAGCAAAACTTTTTGCCGTTTGGTTCGTGCGAACAATGTGCGCGATAAATCAAAATTTGAAAGCAAAAAATCCCCACAAAGCTCGTGGGGATTTATGCTTATTCGATTTAATTATTCGTTGTCGGTTTTCTTAAGGTTAACAAGAATGTTTGTAATGATACCGAGGATGAGTGAGCAAGCTGTTGTTGTAAGGGTTACCTTACCGATTGCAAGGGACATACCGCCGATGCCTGTGATAAGAATTACCGCCGCCGTGAAGAGGTTTGCGTTCTTTTCCAGGTCGACCTTCTGGATCATCTTAAGACCGCTCACTGCGATAAAGCCGTAAAGTGTGATACACACACCACCCATTACACAACCGGGAATGGAATCAAGGAATGCAACGAAGGGAGAGATGAATGAGATAATGATGGACATTACTGCCGTAACCGTGATAGTTGCAACGGATGCGTTCTTTGTGATAGCTACGCAACCAACGCTTTCGCCGTATGTTGTGTTGGGGCATCCGCCGAAGATCGCGCCTGCGATAGAACCAACACCGTCACCGAGGAGTGTTCTGTGAAGACCGGGATCTTCCAGAAGATCCTTTTCAATGATGCTTGAGAGGTTCTTGTGGTCTGCGATATGCTCTGCGAATACTACGAATGCAACAGGAATGTAAGCAACTGCGATAGTTGCAACGTATGACCATTCAAAGTCATTTGCACCCTTGATAGCTGTAAGAAATGTGAATTCGGGAACGGAAAGGAATGTCTCAAGGGTTACGCCGTCAGCAACGAGTGCCTTGAAGGGAGCGAAATCAATTATCATAAGGGCTTCGTTATTTGTTGCAATACCGATTACTGTGAATACAAGTGCAACCGCATAACCGGAAAGGATGCCTATGATGAAGGGGAAGAG
Organism: uncultured Lachnospiraceae bacterium; assembly: GCA_964559465.1. Lineage (GTDB taxonomy): Bacteria > Bacillota > Clostridia > Oscillospirales > CAG-272 > RGIG4608. The sequence goes on along the minus strand of CAZLIB010000122.1, from coordinate 3,315 downwards.
CTTGCCTGCCTTTTTGCCGTATGTAGAGCAAAGGATTACTACGAAAAGAGTAACGAGTGCGCAGATCATAGAAACCCAAGCGTCGGCGCTCATAATATATGCGCCGTTTGCATCTGTGGGTCCGTATGAGAACACATCCTTAACTGCAGCGCCTGCAAGAGAAAGACCGATAAGAGCAACTGTGGGACCAATTACAACGGGAGGCATAAGCTTGTTGATCCAGTTTACGCCTGCAAACTTAACGATGATCGCAAGGATTACGTAAACAAGACCTGCGAAGATCGCACCAAGAAGAAGTCCGAGGTAACCGAGTGACATTGAGGCAGCGCCGGCAAACGCAGCTACCATTGAGCCGATGAACGCGAATGATGAGCCAAGGAATACAGGGCTCTTAAATTTTGTGAAAAGCTGATAAACGAGTGTTCCAACGCCCGCACCAAAGAGTGCTGCAGAAGCGGTCATGCCGTTTCCAACGATTGCGGGAACTGCGATGGTTGCTGCCATAATTGCAAGCAACTGCTGAAGTGCGAACAAAACCGTTTTGAGATAGCCCATTTCCTTCGGCTTTGCGTCGGTGTTGTAGATAAGTTTCATTTGAACTTCCTCCTGTAGATTTTTATATTTTATTTTTTTAATAAACCATAAAAAAAGCTGATGAAAAATCATCAGCAATAAATCAAAAATAAAATGAAAAAGTGAAAAGGAAATAGGACACCACGGCACTGAATTTTACGTTTTTGACAGTAGAATTCAACATCATTTTGTCCACCTTTCTTTTCACACTAAGCGGGATTATATCATATATAAAAGCAAAAGTCAAGGGCTTTTTTAATAAAAAGTAATAATATTTTGCACTTTTTGCAAAAATAGAGGGGTCTATTTTGCACTTTTTACTATTTTATTTAGTAATTTCATAGTGTATAATAATAATACAAGGTTGGATATGATGACATTCAAATTTTGATTTATCGGTAAGTTAGTTTTGCTGAACGAGGGGAACTCCCTCACCCGCTCACGCGGGAGCTCCCTCTGCGGAAGGAGCCTCTATTAGATGCACTTTATAGGGAAGCCATATGGTTTTTATTGTTAATATTATAAGGTTTCATAAGTCTTTATGGCTACACACGGTAGATTGCCTTACAGAAGGCTCCTTCCGCAAGATATTCTCTTGTGTGCAGCCACGAGGTCTTGCAAAGACTTATGAAATATAACAATTTCAAGCATACGGCTACACGCGAAAGTTTATCTTACAGAGCCCTCTTCCGCAGAGGAGGGTGGCGCCTTCAGGCGACGGGTGGAGTTCCTTGTTTCTATAAAACTAACTTCTCATACTCACCTATAAATCCCAATTTGACAAAATGTCAACTATTATTAACGTAATGCTATGACAAAAATCTTGACACCATTTTTAAAATATGGTAAAATTAATTAAGATGTAAACTACTTTACATAAAACTATGAAATACTATTGAAAAAGGAGAAAAATTATGCCAGCATTAATTATTATCGCTGTACTTTTGTTGATCGTATTGATCTCTTGTATCAAGGTGGTTCCTCACACAGAGAGCTACGTTGTTGAACGTCTTGGTAAATTCCACGCTATTTGGGAGGCAGGTCTTCACTTTCTCGCTCCCTTTGGCATCGACCGTATAGTTGCACGCGCAACCACAAAGGAAAAGGTACTTGACACACCTCCTCAGTCCGTTATCACAAGCGATAACGTTCCTCTTACCATTGATGCGGTGGTATATCACAAGACATTTGAGCCCAAGCTCTATGCTTACGGCGCGGCAAATCCCGTTGAGGCTCTTGCAAACCTTACAACAACAACCCTTCGTAACATCGTTGGTGAGCTTTCACTCGACGAATCCCTTACATCCCGTGACTCCATCAACGCGAAAATGACAGAATCTCTTGACGCCGCTACTGACGAATGGGGTATTCGCGTAACGCGTGTTGAAATTCGCAATATCACTCCCTCTGCTGATATCCGTGAATCCATGGAAAAGCAGATGAAGGCAGAGCGCGCTCGCCGTGAGACACTTCTTGAGGCAGAAGGTCACAAGCAGGCGGTTATCACTCGCGCAGAGGGTGATAAGCAGGCTGTGATCCTTGCGGCTGAAGGTGAAAGAGATGCTCGCATTGCTCGTGCTGAAGGTGAAGCAAAGGCAGTTCTTCTTCAAAAGCAGGCAGAGGCAGACGGTCTTCGTGCAATTATGGCTGCTTGCCCCACACCCGAGGTTATTGAGCTTAAGAGATATGAGGCTCTCGTTGCAATGGCTAACGGTACAGCTTCCAAGCTCATCGTTCCCACAGATACAGTTGAAATGGTTAAGAAAAACTCTATCTTCACAGAAACAACAGGTCTTGGCGATGACACACCCGAAGCTCCCAAGTCCAAAAAGCCCGCTAAACCCGACGTTTGCTGCGACTAATTTGAATTATGGCTGAAAACAAGGAAAGATTTGAAAAGATCTACAAGGAAGGCGCATTTACCGGCGACGGCTTTGAGATCTGGGTCGACAAAGAGACAGGTGTAAACTATCTTTGGCGCGCAACGGGTTATGCAGGCGGATTGACTGTTTTGCTTGACAGAGAGGGTAAGCCGGTTATCACACCTGTTGAAAGATAAAATTTCAAAATACAGTGAGGGAGCTTTATACAAAGCTCCCTTTGCTTAAATTGATTGGAGAAAAAATGAAATTACTATTCAAAGAAAGATTTTTCTCGTGGTTTGACAGCTACGATATATATGACGAGGCGGGCAGGGTGGCTTGTACTGTCAAGGGTGAGCTTTCGTGGGGACATATGTTTCGCATCTACGATCGAGATGGCAATGAGCTTGGCTCGGTAAAGCAGGAAATATGGACGTTTTTGCCCAAATTTTATATGTATATTGGTGAGGAGTGTGTGGGAAGCATCTGTAAGGAGCTTTCGCTCTTTACACCCAAATATGATATTGACTACAAGGGTTGGCACGTTGAGGGCGACTGGGCGGAATGGGATTATTCTATTTACAACAGTGCAGGGCAGTGTGTTGCAACTATAAGCAAGGAATTATTCAATTGGACCGATACATACGTTATTGACGTTCGCGACCCCGCGGACGCGCTCTGCGCGCTTATGCTCGTTCTGGCGATAGACGCCGAAAAATGTTCAAGAGATAATTGATCGGTTTTGCTCAAATTTTGATTTATCGGGGAGATGGTTAGCGGATAAGGACCTTCTTTTTCGAGAAAAAGAAGCAAAAAGCTTTAAAAAAGCTTCGAGTCAATGCTTTGCGCAAATCGTGCCGTGCGCACCTTGCGCCACGGC
>CAZLIB010000121.1:0-4271 GCA_964559465.1 uncultured Lachnospiraceae bacterium | reverse complement strand
GGCTTAGCCCATTCTGCGTTTGTCCAGACAAATGCGATGCTCGCACTTAGCGGTGCCACTTAGCGGTGCTTTTCAAATTCTCCGCTAAGAACATCACCCATAAGCTTCACTTCTTTTTTTGCACATTTTTCTGATCCCGAAATAAATGAGATATATAAGAGCATCTGCCAGCATAAAAGCGAACACCGTCGCAAAAGGCGCGATCGTTGCGGGCAAAATACCAAAGGGGTCGGTCTTTACAAAGAACCAGTTGAAATCTCTTGAATAGTCCCCCAAGGTTCCGCTGTAAAGCGTGTTTCCAAGCATTGCCCACGCCGCCATGCACACAAGAAGGACAAGCTCCTTATATATCTTTCTCCATTTGAGGTCAACGTTCTCAAAGGCAAGCACGAAAATTCCGTATGCGACCATAACACCGTGAAAAAGAAGGGTTTGAACCGCCCTATAGGAAAGCGGATGGATCTCATACCACATAACTCCCGCAGGATAAACCATATAGATAAGATTTGATATAAGTCCGACCAGCGCAAACTGCAATCTGAATTTTTGCAAAAACTTATTGTGCCTGCTCATAAAGCATAGAATGCAAGTCAAGGTACAAGCGTGAAATGGCAATTTATCTATATCTATCTCACCGTAGGCAAAGGGCATAAGAAAAAAATCTGCCATATACAATCCAAAACCGCAGTTTATAGCAATATTTATCGCGCGTTGCTTTGCGGAGCTTGACTTATTCCTCAAAAGCAGAACCGTCGTTATAATAGCACCAAAAAATATCAGCATATAACTGATATGCCAAATACCAAAGCAGGTAAATATCTCTCCGCCCTTTTTGTCAGACAATAAATTACTCAAAAACTCGTACATAGGCCATTCTCCTTTGACTGTTGATAAGGTCAGTGTATCACAAATAAAAGAGTTTGTAAATATATTTATAAAAATTTGTATTGTTATGTCACATTAAATCGAAAAGGGAGCTTTTAAAGCTCCCTTTTTTAACTCAACATCGTCCTATCGTTAGCAAACTCCTTACCGCTTGCCCTTGTAAACAGGTCAAGAAGATCCTCAACAGTAAGGTTTTTCTTTTCTTCACCGCAAACGTCAACGATTATATTGCCCTCATTCATCATAATAAGGCGGTTGCCGTGCTTGATAGCGTCACGCATATTGTGAGTTATCATAATGGTAGTAAGATGATTTTTATTTACTATATCCTCGGTGATATCAAGCACCTTTTCGGCAGTCTTGGGGTCAAGAGCCGCCGTATGCTCGTCAAGAAGCAGAAGCTTTGGCTCTGCCATAGCTGCCATAAGTAACGTTACTGCCTGACGCTGACCTCCGGAAAGCAGACCAACCTTGCTTGTCATCCTGTCCTCAAGTCCAAGCCCAAGAGTCGCAAGAAGCTCGCGATATTCTTCCCTTTCCTTTTTGGAGATGCCCCAGGCAAGTCCGCGGCGCTTGCCGCGTCTTTTAGCGAGCGCAAGATTTTCTTGTATCTCCATATCTGCGGCAGTACCCATCATGGGGTCTTGAAACACTCTGCCGAGATACTTTGCTCTTTTATGCTCTGCACTTGAGGTAACGTCCTTGCCATCAATTATTATCTGACCGCAATCAAGCTTCCAAGTGCCGCAAATTGCATTGAGAAGCGTACTTTTGCCCGCGCCGTTGCCGCCGATAACTGTAACAAAATCGCCGTCATTGAGCGTAAGACTAACGTCGCGCAGAGCCTTCTTCTCATTTATAGTACCCGCATTGAAGGTTTTGGAAATGTTTTTTATCTCAAGCATTTTCCTCTCCCCCCTTTGCTTTTTTAGTATTTACCTTTGAAAAATATTTAGCCTTCACATTCGGTATTCCAAGGAACAGCGCCACAACGACCGCCGAAAGCATCTTAAGAAGGTCGGTATCAAGTCCCATAAATACGATAACCTGATATACGACATAATATATCACTCCGCCGAGCAATACTCCGCAAAGGCGCACCGCAAAGTTGCGCGCGATCTTTGAAAATACGCTTTCACCGATAACTATTGCCGCAAGTCCTATAACTATCGCGCCCTTGCCCATATTTACGTCTGCAAAGCCCTGATATTGAGCAAGAAGTGAGCCTGATAGCGCAACGAGAGCATTCGAAAGCACAAGTCCAAGTACCTTATTAAAATTAGTATTGATGCCTTGCGCACGGCTCATATTCATATTACAACCCGTAGCACGAATAGAGCATCCAAGCTCCGTTCCAAAGAACCAGTAAAGCAAGCCGATTATAGCACCCGATATGATAACGAGCGTAAGGATCGCTTCTTGGGTTTTCATCTGAGTAAGAATTACGGGGTAATTTCTTGGGGAAAGCGGTCTGTTCGCCTGTCCCATAATTTTTAAGTTTATACTCCAAAGGGCAAGCTGTGTCAAAATTCCCGACAGAATGGCAGGAATGTCAAAAACGGTGTGAAGCAACCCCGTAATGAGTCCGCAAAGTCCGCCCGCAAGTGTTGCGCAGAGCATTGCCACCCAAGGATCAGTGCCGCCGATCATAAGCATAGTGCATACTGCCGCGCCCGTACATACCGAGCCATCTACCGATAGGTCGGCTATGTCAAGTATTTTATAGGTGATATATACGCCGATAGCCATTATTCCCCAGATAAGCCCAAGAGATATGGCACCCGGAAGCGCGCCAAATAATTGTTCCATAGTAAATCCTTTTCTAATTAATCACTGTATTTATTATTGTATATCCTTCAATGTATTATTCCAGATCCATCTCAACATATCCTTCAGGAGCAGTGAGTCCGAGAAGGTCGCACATATCTTTGTTGAATTTATATGTGGGCTCGGCATATTCGATCTTCATTGTAGAAATATCAGCCTCGCCCTTGAGGATCTTAGCAGCCATCTTGCCCGTCGTTACGCCGAGGTCGTAGTAGCTGATAGTAAGAGAAGCTACGCCGCACGCCTTGGCGGGATTTTCTTCACCTGTAAATACGGGGATCATTCTTTCGCGAACGATATTGCCTATCAATTCTGCATTGTCAGCCGCCTTATTATCTGTGGGAATGTAGAGAACATCACTCCAAGCACAAGCAGATTCAACCACAAAGGAAATATCATTGGAATCGGAGAAGGAAAATTCTTGTACCTCAACGCCGAGCTTGTTAAGATGCTCTGTCATAACGTCAACCTGATAACGGGAGTTTGCCTCTGAAGAGCAGAATACTATGCCGACCTTTTCAACATCGGGGCAGAAATCAAGTATCATCTGCGCCTGCTGATCAAGAGGAGCAAGGTCGCTCGTGCCTGAAATATTATCTCCAACAACGCCATTGAAGTTATCGATACCGAGAGCCACGCCGTATTCTGTAATAGAAGTACCGAGAATCGGAATAGTAAGAGTTGCGCTTGCCGCCGCCTGGAGCGCAGGGGTGGCGTTAGCCATAATAAGATCCACGCCCTTGCTTACAAAGTCGCCTACGATAGTGCTGCAGATATTCGTATCACCAGAAGCATACTTAACCTCAATTTCAACGTTTTCTTCGCCAAGCTCTGCCTTAAGAGCGTCAACGAAGCCTTGAGTTGCTTGGTCAAGAGCCGCGTGCTGTACGAGCTGGCATACGCCAACGGTGAATTTTTTGTCCGTGTTATCGGGACAACCTGTTAGAATAAAGCAGGATGTAAGTAAAAGTACGAGTGTGAGTGTGATTGCTACTAATTTTTTCATAATGTTTTCCTCCTGCCGTTATGACGGCTTTTCAAAATATATTTTTTGAACGGCAACTAAAAAATCCCCGCCATCCTAAAGGATGCAGGGACGAAAAGACCGTGTTACCACTCTGCTTCAGTCAAACCTTGCGATTTGACCCTTACCGACTTCTATCAAAGTCTACGCTCGTAACGGGAGCCACCGTTGCGCCTACTTGCCACCCGTTTGCAACCGAGGGCTTTCAACACACAACTTGCAAAATGTACGCCACAAAGCTACTGATTTATGCCTCGCACCGACCGGCAATTCTCTGAAAACACTTCGCTTTGCGCTCTTTTTGCTCAAACGTCTTTTTTGTGTTGAATATATTTTAGCACCAAAATCATCACTTGTCAATAGGTTTTTTTAAAAAAATAAAAAAATTATTATTGTTAATTTTTGCACAAAAATTAACATATTATAAATTATAAGCTCAACTGCAAATCGGGATTTATCGGTATGTTAGCACACACCTTGCGCGATTGTTTTGTCCACTTTTTTAAAAGTGGCTCTCCACGAGCAGTGGCGCGGT
>CAZLIB010000120.1:0-4272 GCA_964559465.1 uncultured Lachnospiraceae bacterium | reverse complement strand
CCTACATGATCCTTAAAGATATCGCTACAAACAAGGAATTTGTAGTGTTCAACACTCATCTTGACCATGTAAGTGATGAGGCAAGAATTGAGGGAATTAAAGTGGTATTGAATAAGATTGCCGAATTTGGCAATATTCCTGCATTCCTTATGGGCGATTTTAATGCTGAGCCCAGTAGTGAAACTATTCTTTCAACACAGAATGACTTCGATGATGCTCATAATATAGCAGCTTCTGCAGACGAAGGTCCAACCTATCACAAATGGGGGCAGCAGCCTAACCGTGAGAGAATAGATTACATTATGATTAGCAAGGGAAAAAGCACGGTTTCAGAATATCGCATTGTTGATAACTGTCACGACGGTGTATATTCTAGTGACCACGCTTCGATATATATAAAAGTAAAACTGAAATAATTCAAACTCCCCGAATTCTTCGGGGAGTTTTTTTGTAAAAATAAGCATAATTTTCTTGACTTTTGACACATGACAATGTATAATTATAAGATGATATATTATGTATTATGGAGAACTATATTTTGAAAACAAAGATACTACCAATCGAAGACATTGAAAAGCAAATTAAATATATGAATCAAATAAAAGCCGAAAACGACCGTTTTGCTCAAGAGAACGGCTTTCGAAAGGGTGCTTTTGTAATGACGTTTGGCTGTCAGCAAAATGAGGCAGACAGCGAAAAGATCGCAGGCATGGCAGAGAGCATGGGATATGAGATACTCAATTCACCAGAAAAAGCATATCTCATCGTTGTTAACACCTGTGCTATTCGCGAGCATGCGGAGCTCAAGGCGTTATCCATTATAGGTCAGTACAAGCACATAAAGCAGAAAAATCCCGATCTTGTAATCGCAGTATGTGGCTGCATGGTCACTCAAGAGCATCGGGTTAACGATATCAAATTTAAATATCCTTACGTTGACTTCATTTTCTCAACTGCTGCAATTCATAAATTGCCCCAGCTTCTTTCAGAAAAGCTGAAAAAGGGTAAACGACTTTATTGTACCGATGAGGACTATTCAGTTGCAGAGGGCTTGCCAATTCGCCGAGAAAGCAATTATCGCGCTTGGGTATCCATTATGTACGGTTGCAATAACTTCTGCACCTACTGTATCGTTCCTTACGTCAGAGGACGCGAGAGAAGCCGCAGAAAAGAGGAGATACTTGCAGAAGTTCGTCAGCTCGTTGCTGATGGCTACAAGGATATTACCTTGCTTGGACAAAACGTCAACTCCTATGGCAAGGATATGGGATTTGACTATGATTTTGCCGACCTTCTTGATGAATTAGCTCAGATAGAGGGCGACTATAAGCTTCACTTTATGACAAGTCACCCCAAGGATGCAACAAGAAAGCTCGTTGACGTTATTGCTAAAAATGACAGGATCGCAAAGCAGTTCCACTTGCCCTTGCAGTCAGGAAGTGACAAGATACTTAAGGCAATGAACCGTCACTATCAGCTTGATAAATATCTCGATATCGTTGACTATATGAAGAAGCAGATTCCCGATATTGTCATTACAAGTGATATTATCGTGGGATTTCCGGGTGAAACCGAGGAAGATTTTGAAAGCACTCTCGAAGCACTCCGTCGCGTAAGATACGATATGCTTTATTCGTTCATCTATTCGCCAAGGAAGGGCACTCCCGCGGCTGAAATGGAGGATAAGGTTCCGCCAAGCATTCAGTCAGAAAGATTCAACAGATTGCTCAATCTTCAGAACGAAATAGCTTATGAAATAAATCAAAAGCATCTTGGGCAAACTATTCGCGTGCTTTGCGACGGTCCAAGCAAAAACAATCCCGAGGTAATGTGCGGCAGAACCGAAGGGAATAAAATAGTTCTGTTTGACGGATCACCGGATGATATGGGCAAATACCTAAATATAAAAATAAATAAATGTGAAACCTTTGCTCTCATTGGAGAGATAGTTGAATAGAGGAGTAATTATGGAAATTTTTGAACTTGCAAAGCTTCTTGGCGAAGCTATAAAAAAAGATACACGACTTATTGAATTTGAAGAAGCTAAAAAAGAGTACGAAAACGATACCGAGCTTCAAGGTGCACTTAAGGAATATGAGGTACAGCAGCAGGCACTTCAATCTGAAATGCTTAAGGACGACAAAGACGGCTTTACAATCGATGCGATCAACCAGAGAATTAACGAGCTTTATAATCAGATAGTTACCAATTCTTCCTTCATTAAGCTCAATCAGATTCAGGTTGAGGTAAACGAGCTTATGAATGAAGTAAACAATACTATTACTTGTGCGATAACGGGCGAGGACCCTAAAACAGCTTGTACGCATAACTGTGCTACATGCCACTCACAGTGCCACTGATTTTTAATATTTTTTAGATAAGGAGAGATTGTCCATGACTCCAATGATGGAACAATACTTTGAAATAAAAAATAAATATAAGGACTTTCTGTTATTTTACCGTTTGGGTGACTTTTATGAGATGTTCTTTGATGATGCTATACTCGCATCGCGTGAACTTGAGCTTACACTTACAGGCAGAGACTGTGGAGAAGAGGAGCGCGCACCAATGTGCGGTGTTCCTTATCACAGCTCTGAAACTTACATAGGACGGCTCATCGAAAAGGGATATAAGGTGGCTATCTGTGAGCAGATGGAAGATCCTGCGCTCGCTAAAGGGCTTGTTCGCCGTGACGTAACAAGAATAGTTACCCCCGGTACCCTTATTGAGTCTAATTTGCTCACTGAAACACAGAATAATTACCTTTGCGCCGTATTTTATGATGCTGAGGAGATTGGTGTTTGCTTTGCCGACGTTTCAACAGGACAAGCGTTTGCAACGTCTTTTTCAGGCAAGGAGATGCATTCAAAGCTCAACACAGAGCTTTCGACCTATGCACCAAGTGAGATAATTATCAATATTGACATTGATAGCTTGGCAGACAAGGGTAGGTTTATCAAAGAAAGAGTTTCATCTCTTATCAGCGACAATCAATCCATGAGATTTGATTATAATGCAGCTTACGACAGAATACGTGCCTCATTCGAGAGTGAAAGAAGCGCTTGGGATGGCAGAAAAGCGGTTATTTGCGCTGTTGGAGCGCTTCTCAATTATCTTGCTGAGATGCAAAAAACTGACAATACGAATATTAAGGATCTCAAAATTTACACCACAGGTCAATTTATGGAGATCGACGTAAGCTCAAGAAGAAATCTTGAGCTTTGCGAAACAATGCGCACAAAAGAAAAAAGAGGCTCGCTTCTTTGGGTACTTGATAAGACCAAAACCGCACCCGGCGCAAGATTGCTTCGTCAATGGGTTGAGCATCCGTTGCTCAAATCCTCACTCATTCTCAAAAGACAGAGTGCTGTAGAGGAGCTTTATGTTGACTTTATAAAGCGCCAGGAGCTTGAATCGCTCCTTTCGGGCGTGCTTGATCTTGAGCGTTTGCTTACAAAGATCATTTATGGCACTGCAAACGGGAAGGATCTTCGTGCGGTATGCAATACAATTTCCGTATTTCCTGAGGTTAAAAGTTTAATATCAACATGTAAAAGCGAGGAGCTTAAAAAGATCTTTGATAATTTTGACACGCTTTCTGACATTTATAATCTCATTCAAAAATCGATCAAGGAAGATGCGCCTTTCTCGGTTCGTGACGGCGGAATAATCCTTGAGGGGTATAATTCAGAGGTTGACCATCTTCGCTCGGTTATGACCGACGGTCATATTTGGATTGATAATATCACTCAGCAGGAAAGAGAAGCTACTGGTATAAAAACCTTAAAGATCAATTATAACAAGGTCTTTGGTTACTATATCGAGGTTACCAAATCGCTTATTAACCTTGTTCCCGACAGATATATAAGAAAGCAGACACTTTCAAACTGTGAAAGATATATAACACAAGAGCTTAAGGATGTTGAGGCAACAATTCTTGGTGCTGCTGACAGAGTTTGTACTCTGGAATACAATCTTTTCCAGGAGATAAGACAAAAGATCGCAGATGAAAGCGAAAGAATAAGAAAGACCGCTACACTTGTAGCGACTCTGGACGTCTATAACAGTCTTGCTTCAGTTGCCGCAAAAAACAATTACGTCAAGCCCGAAATAGACGACAGTAATGTTATAGATATTAAAGACGGCAGACATCCCGTTGTAGAGCAGTTCGTTAAGGATACGTATTTTGTGCCTAACGATGCATATCTTGATATATCTGCTAATAGATTGATGCTTATTACAGGTCCTAATATGGCAGGTAAATCTACATAT
>CAZLIB010000119.1:0-4312 GCA_964559465.1 uncultured Lachnospiraceae bacterium | reverse complement strand
ATGAACACGAGCATCATCACGAACATGATGAGGATTGTGACTGCGGTTGTCATGAGCATGAACACGAGCATGAACACGAGCATGAACACGAGCATCATCACGAACATGATGAGGATTGTGACTGCGGTTGTCATGACCACAATCACCATCACGAGCATCATCACCATCACCACGCTGATGAAATATTTGAATCATGGGGCGTTGAAACTGCTAAAAAGTTCACTGAAGATGAAGTTAAAGAGATACTTGATGAGCTTGAGGATGAAAAGCTCTACGGTGTAATCCTCAGAGCCAAGGGAATAGTTGACTCTATGGACGGTGAATGGATCTATTTTGATTACATTCCCGGTTCAATAGATGTTCGCCGCGGATCTGCCGACGTTATTGGCAAGGTTTGCGTAATAGGCTCTCACATAAATGAAGAAAAAATAAAAGAATTGTTTAAAATTTAGGAGATATAATGAAAAATCAGATTCCGGTTTATTTGTTCGTCGGATTTCTTGAAGGCGGCAAAACACATATGATACAAGAGTCCATGGAGGACGAAAGATTCAATTCGGGCGAAAAAACTCTGCTAATCTGCTGCGAGGAGGGAATTGACGAATACGATCCCTCGCGCTTCTGGGGCAAAAACGTATATCTCGAATTGATGGAAAATGAAGAGGATATAACTCTTCAAAAGCTTACCGAATTAACCAAAAAGCATCTTATAGATAGAATTATAATCGAATATAACGGTATGTGGCAGCTCGATACACTTTTTATGAATATGCCCGAGAATTGGTCTGTATTCCAATGTGTAATGGCGGCTGATTGTGCAACCTTTGAACTTTATAATGAGAATATGCGCTCACTGATGTTTGATAAGCTTTCTGCCTGTGAAATGGTTGTTCTCAACCGCGCAAATGAAAGCGTAGATAGAGAAGTCTTCCATAAAATTGTAAGAGGTGTAAATCCTCGTGCTGAGATAGTTTACGACTTTCCTGACGGAAGAATTGAATATGATGACATTGAGGATGAGCTTCCATTTGATATTGATGCACCCGTTATTGAAATAGATGATAAAGATTTTGCAATTTGGTATAGAGATATGGGTGAAGAGCTTGAAAAGTATAACGGGAAAACCGTGAAATTCAAGGGACTTGTAGCAAGAGATCCTCAAATGGGTTCAAAATCCATCATTATCGGCAGACACGTTATGACCTGCTGTGCAGATGATATTACCTTCGGCGGCTTGATTTGTAATTTCAAAAAGGAAACTACTCTAAAAACAGGTGATTGGGTGCTTCTGACTGCAAAAATTAAAGTTGAAGATCATCCAATGTATCACAGATCGGGGCCTGTTCTTTATGCCGAATCCACAGCATTTGCAGTAAAGCCCAATCCGGAGTTAGCGACTTTCTATTGATATTTAATACTTCCATTATTGGAATAAATGTTATTGACATTTTTATATTAATGTGCTATAATTGTTCCATAATTGGAATATATCGGAGAAAAATATGAGCAAGATTTTAGAAAAAATGAAAAACTTTTTCTATAAATATAGCAAACCAATAAAAGAATCATCTGTCTTTATTGGTTATGTTCTTGCGCTTATTTTTCTCTTTGTTTTTGTTGTAAATATCAGTATATTTTCAAATACTAACGATAATATATACTCTATAGATGAGATAATAAAAATTGATGACAATTTTGATTGTATAATAGTTTTAGGTGCCGGTGTCAGAGCAGACGGCTCACCTACTCCTATGCTTAACGACCGTCTTACTGCAGCTTACGAGGCGTTTGTCAATAATAAATCAGACGTTATTCTCATAAGTGGTGACAGTGAAGATGTTGATTATACAGAAACTGTTACGATGAAGAACGTTCTTGTGTCAAAGGGCATTGAAGAAAGCATTATTATTTGTGACGGATACGGTCTTTCCACATATGAAAGCATTTGGAGAGCTAAATTTGTATATGGATATGATAAAATCCTTATAATCAGTCAAAAATATCATTTACATAGAGCTATTTATATAGCTAAGGAAATGGGTATGGTAGCTGAAGGCGTTGATGCCGCGCTGCAGGGTTATTCCAAGCAGCCAATTTATAGTCTGCGCGAATATCTCGCACGTGTAAAGGACTTGCTTTATGCTGAAATGCGCCCTGCACCCAAGTATACCGCAAAATGGGAGGAAATTTATGAATAAATTCAAGCTCGTTTCTTCCTATCAGCCAATGGGCGACCAGCCTGAAGCCATTGAGGCGCTCACAAAGGGAGTTTTGCGCGGTGACCGTATGCAAACCCTGCTCGGTGTTACGGGCTCGGGAAAAACGTTTACAATGGCAAACGTTATTGCGAACGTAAACAGACCCACGCTCGTGTTAGCTCACAACAAAACTCTTGCTGCACAGCTTTGCTCTGAATTCCGTGAGTTTTTTCCCGAAAATGCGGTGGAATATTTTGTTTCCTATTATGACTACTATCAGCCCGAGGCTTATATTCCGGGCAAGGACATCTACATTGAAAAAGACGCTATGATAAATGACGAGATAGATATGCTTCGTCATAGTGCTACTTCATCAATTTTTGAAAGACGTGACGTAATTATCGTCGCGTCTGTTTCGTGCATCTATTCACTCGGCGATCCTGAGGAGTATAAAAGTCTTGTCCTTGCACTTAGACCGGGAATGGAAATGAGCCGCGATCAGCTTATACGAAAGCTTATTTCAATCAGTTACGATAGAAATGATATTAACTTTGTCAGAGATAATTTCCGCGTTCGCGGTGATACAGTTGAGATATTTCCCGCATCAAGCGGCGATAAAGCCATAAGAGTTGAATTCTTCGGCGATGAAATAGATAGAATTTCAGAAATTCATACAGTCACAGGCGAAATCTTGAGAATTCTATCATACGTACCCATCTATCCTGCAACGCACTATGCTGTTTCCGACGAAAAAAGAGAAGCCGCAATAAACGAAATAATGCAAGAGATGGAAGAACGAGTTGAGTTTTTTCAAAGCCAAAATAAGTATCTTGAAGCCCAGAGAATAAGTGAGCGTGTAAAATATGATATGGAGATGCTCCGCGAGGTTGGATTCTGCTCAGGCGTAGAGAACTATTCAAGAGTTCTTTCAGGCAGACCAAAGGGAAGCACTCCATATACCTTGCTTGACTATCTTCCTGATGATTTTCTGCTTTTTGTTGACGAATCCCACGTTTCCTTGCCGCAGGTGAGGGGAATGAGCGGTGGCGACACGGCAAGAAAGAAAAATCTTATTGATTTTGGATTCCGTTTACCATCTGCTTACGATAACCGTCCGCTTCGTTTTGAGGAGTTTGAGGATAAGATCAATCAAGCAATATTCGTCAGTGCAACTCCTGCTGAATACGAAAAAGATAATTCCTCTCAGATCGTTGAACAGATCATTCGTCCCACAGGACTTGTTGATCCTGAGATAATCGTGCGTCCCATTGACGGACAGGTCGACGATCTTATGGGCGAGATCAAAATTCGCGTTGAGAAGAACGAAAGAGTGCTTGTCACTACACTCACCAAGCAAATGGCAGAGGACCTAACAGAATATCTTGAAAACAACGGTATAAAGGTCAGATATATTCACTTCAACGTTGATACGATGGAGCGAATGGAAATAATTCGCGACCTTCGCCTTGGCAAGTTTGACGTTCTCGTCGGCATCAACCTTCTTCGCGAGGGTCTTGATATTCCCGAGGTATCGCTCGTCGCAATACTTGACGCCGATAAAGAGGGCTTTTTGCGTGCCGAAACGTCTCTTATACAAACGGTTGGCCGTGCAGCCCGTAATGCCGAGGGTAAGGTCATAATGTATGCTGACAAGATCACCGGATCAATGGAACGTGCCATCTCCGAAACCAACCGACGTCGAAAGATACAAAGCGAATATAACCAAAAGCACGGCATTATACCTAAAACAATCGTAAAGGGTGTTCGCGATCTCATTGAGATAGGTATGAGTGAAGACGAAAATCCGTCAAAGAAAAAGAAGAATAATGCAAAAATGACAAAGAAGGAAAAGGACGAGCTTATTGAAAGGCTCACCAAGGAAATGCGTGAGGCAGCCCGTCACCTTGAATTTGAAAAAGCAGCATTTTTGCGGGATAAAATATCAGAAATCAGAAACAAGAAATAAAGGAAGCAAAATGGTAAAAAACATCGTTGTTAAAGGTGCAAGAGTCAATAATTTAAAGAATATTGACGTTTTTATACCACGCGATAAGCTTGTAATACTTACAGGACTTTCGGGTTCGGGAAAAACCTCACTTGCATTTGATACTATA
>CAZLIB010000118.1:0-4316 GCA_964559465.1 uncultured Lachnospiraceae bacterium | reverse complement strand
GCGCCATTTAGCGTTTGTTCGCCCGCTTTAAGATGAATGGACAGACCCTGCGCGGGATCGTCATAATCCATATCGGTCGGAATGTTGACAACTATTCCCGACATAAGATCGACCATTCGCGCGACCGTTTCAAGATCGAGCGAGAGATAATAGTCAATTCTTATTCCCATAGCTTCAGCAAGACTTTCCGTAAAAGCAGCAGTGCCAAGCAAATTAGGTGCGCCGTTTATCTTTTTATAAGTGCCGTCGGTATAATTAAAATACGTATCGCGCGGCATCTGCATAACGCAAACGTCGCCGTTTTGGACATTTACAGACGTCAGAATAAGAACGTCGCAAAGTCCCGCGGCGGTATCCTTACCAAGCAAAAGAAAATTATAAATTTCCTGCGCGTCACTGTTTGTGAGCGTATCTGCGATATCACCGTCATCTCCCCATCCTGAAGAAAGTGCGGCAATAACTATTACTATCAGCAACGCTACAAGCAGAAATATATATAGATTCATAATACCTAATTTTTTCATACAAGACCTCTTTCATATTTTTATGTACTAAAAAGGGGTCCGGCAAAAATTATCTTTCTAAAATCAAATAATTTCTTGCTTCAAAGGTAGTTATGTCTATGTGCTTTCTGTCCTTAAGCAGTCCTGCTATGGTGAGGTCATAGGACATAATAAGGGTATTATCAAGATGCACGAGCTTTTCATTCTCGGTAGCATTTTCAAAATCAAAATCAAAAAAGTAATTACGGAGCTTAACGCAATCCTCAAAGGTTCTTGACATATCGATATAGTCGGCAAGATAGATTATCTTTTCGGCTATTGTCATATTCGCTCTGCCCGTTGTGTGATAGCGCACTGCGCTGACGACCTCGGGTGTTGCAAACTCAGGATACTTTTTTGGAATAACGAGCGCGCCCGTTTTTGCATGGAACATTTTGGGCGATTTTCGCTCTGCAACCGATACAACAAGTCCTGAGCCCTCGCAAATGGCAATATGCTCCTCTGCACTTCTCTCCTTAGTTACGTCGTGAAGCAGAGCCGCAGCGCGAAGCATCTGTATCTGCCGAGGAGCATAGATCTCCCCAAGACGTTGCGCCATTTTTTCAACCTCAAGAGTATGAAAATAGCGCTTTTCACCCATTTCGCTCTTTACTTTTTTTCTTAAATTCGCAAGCATTTCTTCGGTAAAATTATTATTCATAAATCCCTCACTCTATATACACCGATATATATCGGCTAATTTTTGTCAAGAAAAATAAAAATTACAAATAAAGCTTGTTTTCTTTGATGTACTCTGCCACACCCTTTGGAACAAGGTGAGAAATGTCCTTTCCTTCCTTCACCATGCGGCGTATCTCCGTTGATGAAAGCTCTATCTCGGGCGTCATTATTCTACGGCAGATTTTGCCGTAATCTTTAAGATATTTCGTGTTTTTTTCAATCATCTGCTTCTCAAGCAGCTTATCACTTTCACGTCTTACATAGGTGGGATAGCATAGCTTGAATATATCCTCCGCACCATTCCACTTATCAAGCTTGAGAGCCATATCGGTACCTACGAGCATAAAGAGACGTCTGTCCTCACGCGCAAGCGCGCGAAGCGTGTCCACAGTATAGCTGATGCCACCGCGTTCTATCTCCATATCACTGACAATAACACCCGTTTCGCCCTCAAATGCGAGCTCACACATCTTCATTCTATGATGCGCATCGTCACCGCAATCGCGGATCTTATCGGGAGAGATGCAGGTTGGTATAACGAAAAGATAGTGAAGCTGCATTTGATCCATAAACGCCCTTGCGGCGTTAACGTGACCGTTATGAATGGGGGCAAAGGTGCCGCCGTATATTCCGATTCTCGTAATATCTTCCATATCAGATCTCAATTCTCTTTTTATTCTCGCTCTCACGGTAAAGAACGATCTTTCTGCCGATAACTGCTACCACGTCTGCTCCTGTCGCCTCAGCAAGCTCCTCTGCAACATCTCGCGTACCCCAGTCACAGTTTTCAAGCACTGTGAGCTTTATAAGCTCCCTTGCTTCAAGCGCGTCGGACACGGTCTTAGCAAGATTTTCAGATATTCCGCCCTTGCCTATCTGCATAATGGGTTGCATCTGTGCAGCCATTGAGCGAAGGGTTGCTCTTTGTTTTGAATTTAACATATTACTCTCCGTTTTTATTTTCCGAATCCTTCGGCGTGAAGCTTGCTTAAAAGCTCCTCACAATTAGCCGCAAAGATCCGTATACATTTATCATAGTCAAGAAAGACGTTAAGATAGACGTCCTCTGAAATAGAAATTTTCTTGATATCGCTTCTCTTAATTTCAAATTTGACGGGCTTGTTTTCGTCGATGGAAAGAACAAACATACTCTCCTTAGTGGTTACCATAAAGCCCTGCCTTATCTCCTGCCCAACAACATAATTGACTCTTTCGTCAATAACGATTTGTTCCTTTATCTCCTTTCTGAGAGGAGTAAATTTTCTATCGGAGATAGCAAACATTGCGGGTATGATCAACGACAAAACCAACGTGGTTATAGCACCGAACAAAAATGCCACTGCGGTATTCTCCTCAATACCCGATACTATAAGAAAGGTCACCACCCCGCCAAAAATGCAGAAAATAAAGAGCGACGAGGTATAATATCTGCTCATTTTGTTTTACTCCTTAATTCCAAGCTCCTCGCAAAATCTTTTCGCAAAGATCTCGGTCGCCACTGCTCTGTGGCTTATTTTGTTTTTTTCATCGGGAGTAAGCTCGCCAAAGGTCTTGCAATATTCTTCAACGAAGAAAAGCGGATCGTAGCCAAAGCCACCCGCACCCTTCTCCTCATAAAGAATAGCTCCGCGGCACTCGCCTCTTACGCAAAAATCTCCGTATGGCATATCTGCAGGAAAAACACAAGCAATAGCGCTTACAAATGCTCCCTCTCTGTTTTCGATATTCTTCATATCGTCAAGCAGCTTGCGGTTATTCTTTTTATCGTTGCCGTGCTCGCCCGCATATCTTGCGGAATATATCCCCGGTGCGCCGCCAAGCGCGTCCACGGCAAGCCCCGAATCGTCGGCAACGCCGATATATCCGTGCTTTGCCACTGCGCGCGCCTTTATAAGCGCGTTTTCTTCAAAGGTAGTACCGTCTTCAACAATCTCATCAAAGATGCCGACCTCCTTCATGGAAACAACCTCAATATTTGGTGCGTATCTTTTCAAAATAGCGCCGAATTCTTCGATTTTGTGCTTATTGCCCGATGCAAAAACTATTTTCATATAAACTCCGATTATTCAAACAATGCGCTGATAAATTCTTCAGCGTTGAAGGGCTGCATATCGTCGATCTTTTCACCAACGCCAATGAACTTAACAGGAATATTAAGCTCCTTTTTAATGGAAAGAACAATTCCGCCCTTTGCGGTTCCGTCAAGCTTGTTGAGAACAAGACCCGTGATCTCTGCCGCATTTTTGAATTCCTTTGCCTGAAGCACTGCGTTCTGTCCTGTTGTTGCGTCAAGCACCAAAAGGTTTTCACGAGATGCCTCGGGAAGCTCGCGGGAGATGACTCGGTTGATCTTTTCAAGCTCGTTCATAAGGTTCTTTTTGTTATGCAATCTACCTGCGGTATCTACGATAAGAACATCAGCTCCCTTATTTTTAGCATAGCTGATAGCATCGTAAACAACTGCCGCAGGATCGCTTCCCTCGTTCTGCTTTACAAGGTCAACACCGCTTCTCTCACACCAGACTGCAAGCTGATCTATAGCTGCCGCACGGAAGGTATCTGCCGCCGCAACAACGACCTTTTTGCCGTCAGCGCGAAGCTTGTTTGATATTTTACCTATCGACGTCGTCTTGCCCGCGCCGTTCACACCGATAACAAGAATGACTGAGGGCTTTGTGTCGAGCTTGAGGGACTCGCCCTCTCCGATCATCTCTTTAAGTGTGTTTTTGAGATATGCGCGAACGTCGTCGGCGTCCTTTATCCTTTCCTCCTTGATGTCATCGCGGAGCTTTTCTATAATTTCATCGGTCGCACCCGCGCCCACGTCGGCGCAGATGAGCATTTCCTCAAGCTCCTCAAGCAAGTCCTCATCGACCTTTGTAAATGCCTTGAGCATCTGGTCGATGGGTGCAAAAAGAGCGTTTTTAGTTTTCTGAAGTCCTGCCTTCAGTTTATCCAAAAATGCCATCCCAATCTCCTTCCTTCTTCTTTGCAATATCTGCGACGTTCAAAGAAAGTATCTTTGATATACCGTGCTCGGGCATAGTTACGCCGTAAAGACGGTTTGCGCTTTCCATAGTACCGCGGCGGTGC
>CAZLIB010000117.1:0-4360 GCA_964559465.1 uncultured Lachnospiraceae bacterium | reverse complement strand
GTACCTGCACCCTTAATGTCCGCACCGCAGGTATTCAGGAAGTTTGCAAGGTCAACTATATGAGGCTCTCGCGCTGCGTTTTCAATAATAGTCTGACCCTCTGCAAGAGTAGCGGCAAGCATAAGATTTACCGTTGCGCCGACAGAAACTATATCGAAATAAATTGAGCTGGCGGTTAGACCGTCGGGCGCATCTGCATAAACGTAATTATCGTCCTGAGAAACGGTTGCGCCAAGCGCCTCAAAGCCCTTTATGTGCATGTCGATAGGTCTGGTACCGAAATTGCAGCCCCCGGGGTAGCCAACCCTCGTTTTTTTAAATCTTGCAAGCTCTGCGCCGAGAAGATAGGTCGATGCGCGCATTCTTGAAACAAGGTCAAAGGGTGAATTTCCGCCCTCAAGGAGCGTGGTATCTATTTCAACTGTAGTATCGTCAAGATATTTTATGCTTGCGCCCATAGCGCGAAGAATGTCAAAGGACATAGTTATATCACTTACCTTTGGCACGTTTTCTATAGTGCATTTATCTGCTGTGAGGATGGTAGCAAAAATAATGGGGAGCGCAGCATTTTTCATGCCGTGGATATAAACGTCACCGTTCAGCTGCTTACCGCCGTTTATTATAATTTTCTCCATATATGTAATCCTCCAAAAAAATTGGTAGTTATATTTTGATGTATCTAATACAGTATAACATATAACTACCAAAAATGGAATAGTTTTTTCGTAATTGACAAATTTTTTTCAATTACACCATTAACTATTATATTCAGTTTTCAATTCTTCCGTGATAGTATGCTACCGCAAGGTCGACCACAAGACCGTAGCTGCGAGTGCCCTCTGTGCCGTTTGCCTGAAGATATGCATCGTTTATTGCACCGCTTATCTCGCCAACAACGTTGTCCCTGTATTTTTCATAGTGCTCGTTATAAGCTATCATCTCATATATAGCACGGTTGTCAAGCTTTTTATAGGTCTCCTCCCAAAGCTTTTGGTCAGCGACATAAAGAGCGTTAAGCACGTATTCGCAAAGGTTCATATAGCCGCAATATCTGATGTAATCGTCCTCGCTTTGAGAGCAGACAAGAAACGCTATAAAGTTTGCTTCGTCCTCACGTGCAATACCTCGCTGATGTGCAAGCTCGTGCGCGGCTGTGAAGGGCATGGAATAATCGGGAGCATTGGTGTTAAGGTTTGCTTCACCCGTAAAATAGGTGTAAACGCCGGTGATGTGCGTATAGGTCATCGGCTTGCTCAGCATAACGGGCTTGATATAGGACTTCAATCTCGGAATAAAAGCATATTCGTCGCTTATATTATCATAAGCATCGAGAAGTATATTATTCATCTCTCTTATGGAATATGGCATTATCGAGGAGCTTTTTTCTTCAAATTCAATATTGTCAAGCTCGGAGTTAGCACGTTCTATCAGCCACTCTGCAGTTGCCGCAAGCTCCTTTGCATTTACTTCCTTTTGCTCAAGTCCAAGGCGAGTATCAAGCTTGCTTGTATGATAGCCCGTGCCAAAGGTAAGAACGAACATGCTGAAAAGAAGTGAAAAAATTGAAAGAACCGTCAAGCAGAAAATGCCAACGTCGCGCCAGCTGCCGGCATATTTGTGGGTAGCAAATCGGATAATAAGTATAAGTATTATCGGCGAGAAAATCAATATCAATTCTGCAAATGAGAGAGGGAGAATATTGGTTACCGTTGCAAGTATTCCGCGGAAGATCGAGGATACGTATCTGTTGAAGAAGTTTGCAAAGGCGGTGTTGCATATAGCAATTATATAAAGAATAATGCAAACCGCGGCAATAGAAAAAAATACGTAAGATATTTTCGGCAACTTAACCCGTTTTTTCGTTTTATTGTTCTTTTCGTCCATAATTCAAAATCTCCTTTCCAAATTCTTTTTCAATTATCCTTGCCATATCGTCGGGCAGAGGAGCGTAAAGTGTGATTTTATTCTGTGTTTCGGGATGTGAGAATGACAGCTTATAGGCGTGCAGAGCATGTCTGTTTATTAATTGAGAGGGATCTCCGTAAAGATCGTCGCCAAGTATCTGCGCCCCAAGGTGGGAAAAATGCACTCGCAGCTGGTGAGTGCGCCCTGTGATGGGAGTTGCCTCTACTAAAGTCAAGCCGTTGGCACTTGCAATTACGCGGTATTCGGTCAGAGCAAGCTTAGCGTCGTCACGATTCTCGCATACCTCGCGCAGGATAATACTTTTTTGCTGCCTTCTTATGTAGGTTTCTACTCTTTCCTTATCTTCGGGTAAGCTGCCCTCAAGGATAGCAAGATAGCTCTTGTTTATCTCCCCATTCTTCATTTGTTGTGAGAGCTTTGAAGCGGCGATTTTATCTTTTGCTACAAGCACTATTCCGCTTGTATTTTTGTCAAGTCGGTTGACGGAGCGGAAAACAAAGGGACGTCCCGCTTGAGCATAATAATATGCAAGCGAATTGGCAAGTGTGTCATAAAAATGTCCCTGTGACTGATGCGTGGGCATAAGCGGCGGCTTGTTTACGGCAACTATGTAATCGTCCTCATATATTATGCTTGGCAAGGTGCTTGAGGGAACGAGCTTTTCGGTGTTTGTTTCCTTGTCGTGAGTGTTTATTTCCAAAACGTCACCCGCCTTGATCTTTGCTCTCACGGTGGCGTGAGCGCCGTTGAGGAGTATGCCGTCGGGGCGTGATTTAAGAGAAGCTATCGCTCTTTTTGAAAATCCGAGCTTATCAATCAATATTTCTTTAACGGTCATACCAACGAACTCGTTTTCAAAGCGCATACCTTCACCACCTAAAATCAATATAGATTTATTATACACCAAAAGTGTGTAAAATACAATATTTCTTTTTCCTTGCATAAAAAATATTTCTAAAAGATATAATTTAGTAAGTCAAATTTTTGGAGAGGAATATCATGAAAAGATTTATAACTTTTTCGGTAATAGTCATCGCCCTCTTTCTTACCGTAGTGGGTATTATAAAGGAGCAGACCAAAAGTGCAACGCTTGACGTTTCAAGTGGTTTGAGCGTTATCGCAAATCAAAAGGATATGGCAAAAAGCGCACTCGTCAATAACACAATCGTATTTTCTGCAGACGATTTTGAAAAATATCTCAACCTGTCAGAGGTGACCTCAATCACCGTGACGAGCGTTCCGAGCGTCAGCGAGGGCTGCCTTTGCGTTGGTGACGTGCTTGTAAACGTGGGGCAAACTATATCCCGTTCAAATCTTGATCTGCTCAATTACAGAGCAGCAGATAGCAAAGCGAAAGAAGCATCATTTAAATTTAAGGTGAACGGCGGGGAATATGAAATAAGTTGCAACCTCTATTTTCTTAATCGAGAGAATGCATCTCCAACACTTTCGATGGAGGATGAGAGGTTATTCAGCGTGAGCACTCATCAAACTATTACGGTATACGGCAAGGTCAGCGCGTACGATGCCGACGGCGACGATCTGCAATACGAGGTAGTTACTTACGCGAAAAACGGAGTTCTGGACTTTGACAGTCAAAGCGGAGAATATTCATACACTCCCACAGGCGCGTATTTTGGTGAGGATTATTTCGAATACGTTGCAGTGGACAAATACGGCAATTATTCGGGCTCGAGAAGGGTAAATCTGACCGTTGAAAAGCTAAAGACTGACGTCGTATATTTTGATATGAACGGTCACCGCGCACACCACGCGGTGCTGACCATGACAGAAAAGGGAATAATGGGCGGCACGACCATTGGTGATAGTAGTTATTTTATGCCCGACAGAAGTGTCAGCAGAATAGATTTTCTTGTAATGCTTATGCACGCGATGGGCGTGAATGACGTTGAAAACGTTTTTGATACGGGCTTTGACGACGACGGTGAGATCCCCGCAAGTATGAAGGGATACGTTTACCGCGCAAGGCAGATGGGCTTGATAACGGGCTCTGTCGATGCAGAAGGCACTTACTGCTTTGAGCCCAACCGCGACATAACCAGAGCCGAGGCGGCGTTGATCGTCAGCAAGGTAGTAAGCGGAACGGTTCCGACCGTCAAGCCGACCTTTTCCGATAAGGACGAAATACCTGCTTGGGCGCACGATGCTATATATACGCTTAACGATCTTGGCATTTTGAGCAGTACGAACGGTGAAATATCACCAACCTCAAACATCACAAGAGCGCAGGTAGCAGAGATGCTTTATGCATTGATGGGATATATTAATTGATCCTTAGTACCTTCAAATTCTGATTTATCGGAGAGATGGTTAGCGGATAAAGACCTTCTTTTTCGAGAAAAAGAAGCAAAAAGCTTTAAAAAGCTTCGAGTCAATGCTTTGCGCAAATCGTGCCGTGCGCACCTTGCGCCAC
>CAZLIB010000116.1:0-4411 GCA_964559465.1 uncultured Lachnospiraceae bacterium | reverse complement strand
AGAAAAGCTAACAAAAGAAACGCCGAGTCGCCTGCGCGGCGGGCGCCACCTTTTGCAAAAGGTGGACGAAAACTTTTTGTCGCTCGGTTTGTGCTAATAATGTGCGCTAATTTGGGATTTATTGGGGAGAAAATCGTTATGTGCCGTGGCGCAAGATGCGCACGACACGATTTGCGCAAAGCGTTGCCGCGAAGCTGATTAAAAGTTTTTTGACACCCGGGGTTCCCCGAAGCGAGTATAACGGAGCTTTTGGGGTTCGCGGTGCTTTTTTTAAAAAAAGTAACACATTTTTTCTCAAATGACTCTCCCATAAATTCCAATTTATTTGTGTATGAAATTAAAATATCGGGCGTTTGAGAGTGCAAAAAGCTCAAAATTTGCGTTTTGCGCGCATATATATAGAAGAAAAAACAAAAAAATTCAATAAAACACTTGACAAAATCGCCTTTTTATGTTTATAATAGATGATGTCATTGTGTAAAAGCGTAAGTATGGCTGAAAAGCAACACGCTTCCGAACATATTACCAAGGAGGTGGCAATAATGCTCAGAACATATCACCCCAAAAAGAGACAGAGAAAAAAAGAGCACGGCTTCAGAAAGAGAATGAGAACCGCTGACGGCAGAAACGTTCTCAAGAGAAGACGCGCTAAAGGCAGAAAAAGATTGACTTATTAATCTTCTGTGACCGAGCTATCGGTCCGAAAATGTACCGATGACCTCGCGGTTAACCCCCAGCGTCATCGGTTTTTTTGTGAAATTACAGGGCAAAAATTGTGCTTTGCTACTGTATATAGTAGACACGTTGAGTCAGCACAAATCAACGCGATAAAAAGTTTTTTGGTTCTTTTTTTCAAAAAAGAACACAAACTTTTTTTCACTAACCGTCAATACCAAAATCCTTTAGCCGCTTTTCTTTGGCACAACAGGCGCAAAGAAAAGCTAACAAAAGAAACGCCGTATTCGCCTGCGAGGCGGGCGCCACCTTTGAAAAGGTGGACGAAACAATCGCGCCAAGCGAGCGCGAACACAGCAAAACAACTAAACGGAAGCACAATGAATTTCGGCTACACAAAATCAAATGAAAGGCAAAGGCAAAATGAAAGATATTGCGATAACGGAAAATCATCTTTACCAAAAGGCATATCGAAGCGGCGAGCGAGCTAACGGCAAGCACGTCAGCGTTTACGTTTTGCGCGACTGGGGAGCCAAAAAGCAGATGCTTAAGAACCCCGAAAAGAAGTACATCAACAGAATTGGCCTTTCGGTATCAAAAAAGATCGGCGGAGCAGTTGTCCGCAACCGAGTAAAGCGAATCATTCGCGCAGGGCTTGCCGAGGCGAGAGATGTTGCGCCTCTTAAGACGGGATATCTTATCGTGATAGCGGCAAGAGTGGGTGCGCATGAGGCAAACAGCAAGCAGATAGCAAAAGAGCTTGAGGCTGCATTTGTAAAGCTCGGTATGTACAAGCTCCCACAAAAAAATGACAGTGAGGCAAGTGCCAAATGAAGCGCATTTGCATCGCACTCGTTCGCTTTTACCAAAAGCATCTTTCGCATCTTAAAGGACAGCCCACGTGCAGATTTCGTCCGACCTGCTCCCAATACGCTATTGAAGCGTTTACGGAATGGGGATTTTTCATAGGACTTGGTCTTACGGCGTGGCGAATACTTCGTTGCAATCCGTTTAGTGCGGGCGGCTACGATCCCGTTCCCAAAAGGCGCGCAAGAAATGATCAAAATGACACCGCCGCCCGATAAACAGGCACACACGCGGTTTGCCGAGGTGCTATTCGGCACATAATCAGATAGCACAAAAACCCATTAAAACAGAAAGGGAATTAACCGTTCGGTTAATTAAAATTCAGATTGAAAATGAAAAAGATTTTTACATCAAGATTTGTGATCCTTCTTGTTCTTGCGATAGTGGCTTGCACTATTTTCACAGGTTGTGTAAGCACTGCAAATCAAACTAAAATCACCATTTCCGATGTTGCGGTAAATGATGCTGACGGTCTTACACAGGATCAACTCAACGCCATCGCAACTCTCGTTCGCAACAATGCTTCCGCTTGGAACGATTTCGTTGCCGCTTACCGCGGCTATGACGTTCTCGGTGATGATGCAAATCTCTCCGAGTATCCTGCAAAGGATACGGTAAACGTTGAGGCGGCGAAAAAGGTGCTTGAAAAGTACGACACGGACAAGACCCTCACATACGACAAGCTCGATAAAGAAGACGTTAAGAACATCGTTCTTGCGATGCAGGACGAGGTGTCTCTCGAGGAGAACCGCGACCTTCTTGGCAACATTCGTTTCTATATCGGCTATGCGCTTGGTTGGATCACCAACACGATCGGCTTCGGCAACTACCTTATCGGTATTTGCATCTTTGCTATTATCGTTGAGATTTTGATGCTTCCTCTTGCAGTCAAGCAGCAAAAGAATAGCATTAAGCAGGCAAATCTTCGTCCGAAGGAAATGGCGATCAGAAATCGCTATAAGGGCAGAAATGACCAGGCAACACAGCAGAAGGCGGCACAAGAGATCCAGGAGCTTTACGAGAGAGAGAATTTCAACCCCATGAGCGGTTGTCTTCCTATGCTCATTCAGCTTCCTATTATTATGATTCTCTATAACATCGTTGTAGACCCCATTCAGAACGTTCTGGGTGGCTCTGCAAGCTTTGCAGCAGCTCTCAAGACCTTCTTTACCGCATCACGCGCAGCAGGCGGTCTTGGAATGTCACTCACGTCAACGAACGGTACCATTGAAATGCTCTCGCAGCTTAAGAATGCCGACCTTTCAGGTCTTGCAAGCTTTGAGTTCTTCTCTAACAGCTCCGCCGTAGCAGAGCAGCTTGAGCAGTTTGTTGACAAGATCCCCTCGTTCAACATTGGTCCTGTCAACTTTGGATTTACTCCCAGTCTTAGCGGTAACTACGCACTTCTTATAGTGCCCGTTATCACCTTCCTTGTGTACTTCTTCTCAATGAAGCTCACAAAGAAATTCACCTACCAGCCCACACAGAATACAGAGGCACCCGGCGCGGGTTGCTCCACAAAGATGATGGAGTTCTATATGCCCGTTATGTCAACGGTGTTCTGCTTTATGGTTCCCGGCGCGATCGGTATCTACTGGGTATTCAGAAGCATTATCTCTACTATCAAGCAGTTCATTATGAGCAAGGTTATGCCCCTTCCTCACTTTACAGAAGAGGATTATAAGGCAGCTGAAAGGGAGCTTAATGCAAAGAAGCCCCAGAGAAAGCGCAAGAGCGAAGCAAATCCCGACCCCAACAGAGAAAAGCCACGTTCACTCCACCGCATTGACGATGACGACGAGGAAGAATATATCACATTTGTAAAATAATTAAACATTGTAATTGACAAATTAAGGTTTATTGGTGTGTTCGCTCAAGCCAAGCGATTGTTTTGCCGCGCTTTTTCAAAAGCGCGCGCCCGCGCGGCGTGAGCACAAAGAAAAAAAGCTCACAAAAAAAGAAACGCTGAACACAAGGGATACGCGCCCTTGACCGCGCCACCTTTTGAAAAATGCGGACGAAAACTTTTTAATTGGAAACAGCAAGTGCGAACAAAGCACTCAACAAACCAAAATCAAATCATCTAATATCTAACAATCTAAGAAAGAGAAATATAAAAATGAAAAAAGAAACAGTTGTAACCGGCAAAACGGTTGATGAAGCACTTGCTCTCGCTGCAAAAGAGCTTGGAGCACCCGTTGATGCCCTTGAATATACAGTTCTTGAAGAAGCAAAAAAAGGTCTTTTCGGTTTCGGTGCTTCCCCTGCAAAGGTTCAGGTAAGCTATGCTCCCACAGGCCTTGATCTTGCACTTGCATTTGTAAAGACGACACTTGAAAATATGAATATCGAAGCCGAGGTAACAGTTTCCGATACAGACCTGGGTAAAAAGATAGACGTTAAGGGCGAAGCTGCGGGCGTGCTTATCGGTCACCACGGTGAAACTCTTGATTCCTTCCAGTACCTTGCAAATCTTGCAGCCAACAGAACCGAAAACAAGAAGAATCCCATTCCCAAAATTTCCGTTGACGTTGAGTCCTACAGAGCAAAGAGAGAAGAAACTCTCCGCGGTCTTGCAAGAAGAATGGCTCACAGAGTCGTTAAGTACAAGAGAAGCGTTATGCTTGAGCCCATGAATCCCGACGAGCGCCGTATAATCCACGCAGAGCTCCAGAGCTTCGCAGGCGTTAACACGAACTCCATCGGTTCAGAAAACAACCGTAAGGTAGTTATTTACCTTGACGAAAACAAGAAATAATTAATTAAATATGAAAGAGGACTCGCAAGAGTCCTCTTTTTTTGCGCTAATTTGGTATTTGTCGGGGAGTTTAAAAAGTTAGTTTTATTTAATAGGGGGAACTCCACCCGT
>CAZLIB010000115.1:0-4426 GCA_964559465.1 uncultured Lachnospiraceae bacterium | reverse complement strand
TATCTGTGTGGTTTCCATTTCGAGATAGCCGCCCTCATCGATCTCGATTACGGTGGTGGGGTTCATAATGTTCTCGCCTGTTCCCTCTTCCTCGCCGTAGTGACGTTCAACGTAACGAACACGCGCATTCTTGCCAACGTGGAAGGTGTGTATGCCGTCGTGTGCAGAGTCCTGATCTCCGCAGTTGTGTATTCCGCAGCCTGCGATAATGGTAACGTCAGCGCCCTCTCCGATATAGAAATCGTTGTATACCATATCCTTAAGTCCGCTTTCGCTGATGATAACGGGGATATGAACGCTCTCGTTTTTGGTATGGGGCTTTATAATGATATCAATGCCGGGCTTGTCCGTCTTTGTAACGATGTCGATGTTTGCAGTGGTTCTTCTGCCTGCGCCCGCGCCGTTTTCACGGATATTATATGCTCCCTCGGGAACTGTGTGAAGGTCGGCAACCTGCATAAGTAGATTCTTCTTTATCTGATCCATAGCTGCCTCCTTATATATTTTCTGTAAGCACCGAGCAAGGCGCGCCCGAGCCGAGAACCGTGGGCATTATCTGCTCTTTAGTTCCGCTCTCGCGGATCTCACCGTCGGCAATAACGATTATTCTGTCTGCAATATTCAGAATTCTCTCCTGATGAGAGATTATCATAATAGAGCCCTGTGTCTTTTCGTGCATTCTTTCAAATACCTTAATGAGATTATTAAAGCTCCAAAGGTCTATACCTGCCTCGGGCTCGTCAAATACGGAAAGCTTTGTGCTTCTTGCGATAATAAGTGCGATCTCGATTCTCTTAAGCTCACCGCCCGAAAGAGATGCATTCACCTCACGGTTGATATAGTCGCGCGCGCAAAGTCCCACCTCGGAAAGATAGTTGCACGCCTCGCCAACGCTTATCTGTTTGCCTGCGGCAAGTGTGATAAGATCCTTAACAGTAAGGCCCTTAAATCTTACGGGCTGCTGGAATGCAAAGCTTATTCCCTTCTTGGCGCGGTCGGTAATGGATATATCAGTTATATCCTCGCCGTCAAGAAGTATCTTACCGCTTGTGGGCTGATAAATGCCCGCAATTATCTTAGCGAGAGTTGACTTACCGCCACCGTTAGGACCTGTTATTGCCACAAAGCGCTCGTCTATTTTAAGATTGATATTTTTAAGTATTTCTTTATCGTTTCCGTTCTCGTCATTTACAACGTAGGAAACATTTTTAAGTTCAAGCATTGTTTCTCCTTTCAAAAGCTGTATATATAGTGAATTATTGACTGAATTGTTGTTTAACAATATATTATAGCATAATTTTATAGATTTGTAAATATTTTTTCTTTTTATGAACATTATTTATTTTTCACAAATTTAAGTAGTAATAATTATCATTATTGATAAAAAATTCGTTTTAGCGAATTTTTTTGTGATAAAATATTGACAATTTATACTTTTTTTGCTATAATATCATTGTAGTAAGGACTTGCGTCCTACGATATTTGATCATTTAAAGGAGAAAAATTATGAAAAAAACAATCAAACTTTTGGCAGTAGTTATGGTTATTGCTATGCTCGCAATCTCTCTCGTTTCTTGCGGTAATGTACTTAATGGAACATACGAGAAAAAGACAGAATCTCAGGTACTCGGCGCAGATATTACTTTCGAATTCAAAGGAAAAGAATACACAAAGACAACAGTATCCTATGTAGCTGGCTTTGCAAGTGATCCCGATGTTGAAAAGGGCACATATAAAATTCTTGAAGATCCCGAAAACGCTGATAATCTTCTCATTGTGTTTACTCCAGAAGGCGCTGAAAACGGACAGTCTTATTCCTATTCCACAGGCACTTTGAACGGCCAAAAAATCATCGTTATAGGCGGTACAACTTACACAAAGGCTGACTAACACTTAGAATTTTATAAAAATTACCGAGAGGCACGTGCCTCTCGGTTTTTTTGTTATATTAATGAAATATTATACGGCGTTACTTGATAAACGTAGTAATTGAGCCAGTTTGAATATATGAGCGAGGTCGTGGAATACCAGTTGGGATTGATCTCGGTCATGGTCTCGTCAACGAAATAGTTTTTCGGCGGCTCAATGGGAAGTCCCTTCTCTACGTCGCGAAAATATTCGGTTTTAAGTGTTTCCTTGCTATATTCAAGGTGTCCCATAAAGTATATCTGACGTCCGTCGCGCGAGCGCAAGATAGATGCGCCGACCTCGTCAGAACGGGCAAGCGTTACTATGTCGTTTATCTTCGCTATCTCAAGCTCACTTATCTCAGTGTGGCGTGAGTGAGGAATATTTATGTATTTATCAGTTCCCTTAAGAAGCGGATCGTAGCGGAGAACCTTTTCGTGCGGGAATATTCCAAACACCTTTTTAGGAAGCTCTGTTTTTTCCAAACCGTAATAGTAATGCAAAGCCGCCTGTGCGCCCCAGCAAATAAACACTGTGCTTTGAACGTTGGTGCGGGCAAAGTCCATAATTTCCGTAAGCTCGTTCCAATACTTAACCTCCTCAAAGGGTATGGTCTCAACGGGTGCGCCCGTGATTATCATACCGTCAAAACGGCGGTCCTTTATTTCACTGAAGGTCTTATAAAACTTATCAAGGTGAGTTTCGGGTGTATGAGTTCCCACATAGGTTTCTGTGCTTACAAGGGTAACCTTTATCTGCAAAGGAGAGTTTGAAAGCATACGGATAAGCTGTGTTTCGGTCTCGACCTTTGTTGGCATCAGATTGAGAATTGCTATCTCAATGGGACGGATGTCCTGACGCTCTGCTCTTATCTCATTCATTACGAATATATTTTCAGATGCAAGCGTGGAATACGCGGGCATATCCTGTGGAATGATTATCGGCACTTTTTCAAATCTCCTTTCTTAAATTCTTTTTTCCATTAACGTTAAAATCTTAAATCTTTTCAAGTGCGCCCTCAAGGTCCGCGATGATATCGTCAACATTTTCGATACCCACGGAAAGACGGATAAGGTTATCTGCAATACCGATGTTCTCAAGGTCTGCCTTTGAGAGCTGACGGTGAGTTGTGGACGCAGGATGAAGCACGCACGAGCGCACGTCCGCAACGTGAGTAACTATTGCGATCATACTGAGTCCTTCCATAACGGCAGTTGCCGCCTCTGCTCCGCCCTTTACACCAAAGCTGAGCATACCGCCCTGCCCTGCAGGCATATATTTCATAGCAAGGTCGTGATAGGGATTACTCTCAAGAGAGCCGTATTTTACCCATTCTACTTTATCGTGATTTGCAAGGTATTCTGCAACGCGCGCAGCATTGGAGCTATGTCTTTCCATACGAAGTGCAAGAGTTTCCATACCGAGATTGGTGAGAAATGCGTTTTCCGGGCTCATAATAGCACCGAGGTCGCGCATCATCTGAACACGGCATTTTGTTCCAAATGCCTTGCCACCAAGTGTTGAATAAACGAGTCCATGATAGCTCTCATCGGGAGTATTGAACTCGGGGTATCTGTCGCTTGATGCGAAATCAAAGTTACCGCCGTCAACAACTGCACCTCCAAGTGCAACTGCGTGTCCGTCAAGGTATTTTGAGCTTGAATAAAGCACTACGTTTGCACCAAAATCAAGGGGCTTACACAAAACGGGGGTTACGAGAGTGTTATCTACCATAAAGAGCACGCCGTGTTTTTTGGCAATGCCTGCAATTTTATCAAAATCAAGGACGACGATCGTAGGGTTTGCAACCGTTTCTGCAAAAATAACCTTTGTATGCTCATCAACGAGCTTTTCTATGTTTTCTTCAGTATCATCGGGATCGAAAAATCTTGTTTCGATGCCGTATTTTTTAAGTGTTACGGAGAAAAGATTATAAGTTCCGCCATAAACTGCAGATGCGGAAACGATATTATCGCCCGCGTTACATACGTTAAGCACAGCAAGAAGTGTCGCGCTCATTCCCGAAGCGCACGCTATAGCACCTGTGCCACCCTCAAGAAGCGAAAGCTTCTCCTCAAACGCGTTCAAAGTGGGGTTGCCTATTCTGGAATAGAAAAATCCTTCGCTTTTAAGGTCGAAAAGGTCTGCCATTGGCTGTGCCTTTTCATAGTAAAAGGTCGTGCTTTTTACAACGGGGCAGACTCTCGGCTCTCCGCTTTTGGGACTGTATGCCCCCTGCACGCAAATAGTATCAAGCTTTCTTTGTTTCATTGTGATACCTCTCTATATATAAATGAATTAATTAACTAACATTAAATTATAACATACATTTTAGGTTATGTCAACAAAATGGATAAATGTTTTCAAATGTTTACAAATTGTGTTTACAAATTGTGGGCTTGAAAATTGGGATCTATCGGGGTGTTAGCACACACTTTGTGCTGTTGTTTTGTCCACTTTTTTAAAAGTGGCTCTCCACGAGCAGTGGCGCGGGTCAAGGGCGCGCAGCCCTTGTATA